>NZ_JBAEER010000109.1:0-4423 GCF_056207615.1 Candidatus Cryptobacteroides sp.
TGAAGGTCGCCCAGGAACTGCCAGTTCCATGTGATTGCTTCAGCAGTGCCACCGTGCCTGTACACCGCCATGAGGGTGTCGTAGAGGCCTGACTTGTCATAGAGATAGTCGAATCCGACCTCCCTGATATAACGCCAGTAGTTATGCTTCTCATATATTTCGGCGACGAAGATGACTTCAGGGAATTCCTCCTTGATCTTCCTTATCATCCATGCGAAGAATTCAGGTGGAACGAGCTCCACCATGTCGCAGCGGAAACCGTCGACTCCCATCGACGCCCAGTAGCGCACGATATCGTACAATTTGCCCCAGGTCTCAGGGTGAGAATAGTTGATCTTCCTGGTGTCGGTCCAGTCGTAATCGCAGTAGTCGAAGGTCGGAATTCCGCCGTGCTGATCCTCGTAATCCGGTGCCACATGGTTAGGGATAAAGTCGATCAGAAGCTTGAATCCAGAGTTGTGAGTCCTCTTTATGAGTTTCTTGAATTCAGCAATCCTTTTATCCTGCTCATCAGCAAGATATGGATTGACATCATAATAGTCTGAAATTGAATATGGAGATCCTGGACGACCTTTTACGAATGGCTTTCCGGTAGCGTGCCTTATGACGCCAGTGTACCATATATGGGTCACTCCGAGACTGTGGAGATGGGTGAAGCTTGCCTTGTCGAATGACGAGAACTTACCCTCGCCCCAGAGCCTTGTCAGTACCTGATAGAATATTGCCTTGCTCATTATTTTTCATGTAAATTTCCTGCAAATTTACTTATTTTTGCAGACATGATAAGCAACAACGAAATCAAGCAGCTCCGTGCACTCCAGAACAAGAAGTTCAGAGACGAGACCGGCCTCTTCGTAGTAGAAGGCGAGAAGATGGTGGCTGAGGCCATTGCATCCGACTTCACCGTGGAAAAGGTCTATCGCCGTGACGAGATCGGAGCGGAAGCAATGTCCAGGATCAGTTCACTCAGCAGCCCGTCACCAGTGCTCGCCGTGCTCCGCCAGAAACCGGAGATGAGCCTCGACCAGATTGCCGAGCTCATTCGTCCCGGCATGCTTGCCATCGGACTTGATTCCGTACGCGATCCCGGCAACCTCGGAACCATCATCAGACTCTCCGACTGGTTCGGCATCGACGTGGTCTTCGCATCCCGTGACAATGTCGAACTCTATAATCCAAAGGTAGTCCAGTCTACTATGGGGGCCATATTCCGTAAGAAAGTAATTTACTGCGATTTAGTAGAAGTCAGCAAAATCTTTGCTTCAAAAGGATTGCCTATCTTCGGAACCTTCCTGGAAGGGGAGAATATCTACCGAAAAGAGCTTGCTCCCGATGGTCTCATCGTGATGGGTAACGAGGCCAACGGCATCAGTGACGCAATGAAGCAGCAGGTCAGCGAGAAACTCTTTATCCCGCCTTATCCCGGCGATCAGCCAACCGCAGAATCCTTGAACGTGGCAATCGCCACCGCCATCTGCGTCTCCGAATTCCGCCGACGCCAGTAATCTCCAGATTCCGCAGACGTCAGTAATCTCAGAATTCCGCAGACGCCAGTAATCTTGCATGCCTGGACACAGGCATAGCTGCATGATTGCGATTCGATCGCATACATCTTTGATGGAAACATATTTTCCGGTATATTTGCATGATGGTCAAACTTTGTTTGAGCGTGGCAAGAATCAGTAGATATATCCTCCTCGTGATGGTCGCGATCTTCGCGGCCTCCTGCAGCACGACCAAGATGCTTCAGGACGGAGAGTATCGCCTTGCCATGAACAAGGTGAAGGTGACCAATGACAAGCATTTCAACGGCAAGACCCTCGAACCATACATCCGCCAGTCTGCCGGTCCAAGCTTCATCAAGGGATGGCATCCGTTCGTTTCCGTGTACAACTGGCAGAACGGCAAGGGCAAAGGCTGGGACAAGTTCGTGCAGAAGATAGGCGTCGCTCCGGTCATCTATGACTCCGAGACCATCGACGATTCAGAGAGCAGCATCATCAACCACCTCCAGTACATCGGCTACTTCAATTCCGAGGTCGAGGCAAGCGTCGCCGTACGTAAGAGAAACGTGTTCGTCACCTACAACGTGGAGCTTGGAAAGCAGTATCCGATCAAGTCTCTCAGTTGGACCGTCCCTGAAGGTGAATTTAAGGAAAGCTTTGATGCAGACACAAATAACATCAGCATAAAGGTAGGGGAGCCGCTCTCCGAAGCTGCCCTCGAGGCCGAGACAGTCCGCTCCAGCCAATACTTCCGTGACAACGGATTCTTCGGTTTCAACAAGACCTTCTACACCTTCGAAGCCGACACCCTGAAGGAGTCTGGCGCAGCACATCTGGAGATGAAGGTGCTCGAATATCCGCGTAACGCATCTCCCGAAGATGCCAAGGAGTTGAAGAAGTTCACCATCGGCAGCGTGAACTTCAGCCACCCCGTCAGCATGAAGATCCGGCCGAAGGTACTCTCTGACCTGAACCTTCTCCGACCTGGTGAGATGTATAGCGAATCACGAGTGAACAACACCTATCAGAGACTCTCTTCGATCAAGGTGTTCAACAGCGTGAACATCAGCCTCCAGGAAGCATCGGACGACAAGGTCGACTGCGACATAACCCTTACCCAGAGTAAGCTCCAAGGCTTCAAGGTGAACCTCGAGGCATCCACGAACTCCAGCGGGCTCTTCGGAATCTCGCCACAGCTCTCATACTACCACAAGAACATCTTCCACGGCGGCGAATGGCTGAACCTCAGCTTCATGGGCAACTTCCAGTTCAAGCTGAAGGACAAGGTCCACTCTAACGAGTTCGGTGTGTCGGCTGGCCTTAGCCTGCCTAAGTTCCTCTTCCTCCCGTACAGGCTCTTCAAGGGTGCAATCCCGAGGACTGACTTCAACGTCTCCTACAACTACCAGAACCGTCCAGAGTACACCAGGAACATCGTTTCCGCGTCATACGGCTACACGGGAACATACCTTAACCAGAAGCTTTCGTATAAGGTGTATCCTCTGCAGCTGAACATCGTCCACCTGTTCAACCTTGATAGCGAATTCTATAATTCGATCAGCAAGGACCCATTCCTCCGCAACTCCTATAACAACCACTTCGACTTCGGAACCGGAGGAACTCTCTATTATACCAACGATGTCGACGGAACGAACCATGCGCCTTTCTACACCAGGGTGCAGCTTGACCTTGCCGGCAACATCCTGAGCGCCTTCAGAAAGGTGATGAAGCAGGATGAGAATGGCCATGCGCTCGTATGGGGAACTCCATTCTCCCAGTTCGTTCGCTTCGAGGCCAGCGTCGGCAAGACATGGAAGTTCGGAAGGAACGGTGGCCAGGCACTCGCGACAAGGTTCCTTGCCGGTGCCGGTTTCGCATACGGAAACTCATCTGCACTTCCTTTCGAGAAGCACTTCTATGGCGGTGGTGCAAACAGTCTCAGAGGTTGGCAGGCGCGCTCCGTCGGTCCAGGCTTCTCTTCGAAGGACACATACTTCGTCATTCCCAACCAGACCGGTGACATGAAGGTAGAGGCCAATATCGAGTACCGTTTCGACCTCTTCTGGAAGCTCGAAGGTGCCACTTTCGTCGATGCGGGTAATGTATGGAACATGCCGCTCAACTTCGACGACAGCGTCAGCGATGATTCGCTCTTCCATTGGAACAATTTCTATAAGGCCATCGCGGCCAACTGGGGTATAGGTCTCCGCGCTGACTTCAATTTCCTCATCGTCCGTATCGACTGGGGTATGAAGGTACATGATCCTTCACGCCTCGAAAACTCATGGGTCGGCCCTCGCGGATGGTTCTCAAAGGATGGCTACGCCGTGCATTTCGGTGTCGGTTATCCGTTCTGATGCGCGGCATCAGAACGGATAACCACTTCCTAACCCCCGGCTTGCGCCGGCCCCTGTCAGGGGTATGGCGCTACACTGCGTTTCGCTGGCAACTACGTGGCTCGACTACAGTCTCGCACACTGCGTTGCGGCACTCGCGTGCCTTGCTGCTTCTACTCGTCCCGCATCAGAACGGATAAAGACTTCTTAACCCCCGGCTTGCGCCGATCCCTGTCAGGGTCTTAACCCCCGGCAACGCCGACCATGTCACGAGATCCAAAAAGAAGCCGATTTTTGGCGTTCGTGACACGGTTTTCGATGTTTTCGCCTCTTTCGATGGCGCGAGCGACAATAATCGATCGATTTTTGGCGTTCGTGACAGACATAGAGTCGCCCGCAACTCCACATACGGGGTGCGGCGGCACGTAAGCATGCAAAATGCATTTGCCCGGACTAGGGTCGGCGAAGCGGAGCGAAGACGATCTGCATTTTGCTGCTTACGTGGCGACAGAACAGCCATGACACAACGTTCACGACGGACGGCGGACATGCATGCAAAATGCATTTGCCCGGACTAGGGTC
>NZ_JBAEER010000110.1:0-4194 GCF_056207615.1 Candidatus Cryptobacteroides sp.
GGCTCTATCTCATCGGCCAGACCTGCAACGTGCTCCTTACCCTCTTCGCCGTATGGATCCTTCTCTCAGGCGTCATCTTCAAGATTCCTGTACTCTCTTAAATGAGTAAGAAGAAAACAATATTCAAGGTGATCACCGTCCTCGTGACGGTGGTCATTTTTATTATGGCCGGCTACATAGTCTGCAATCACATGGGACTTATCGACGACATGGATTTCGGAGCCGGCGCCTATTACTATGCCGATATCCCGAACTTCGAGAAATACTCCGGCGAGAATCTCTACCAGTCAACTCTGCCGACATGGCTGGCTATAGTTCTCTTCCTCGCCTGGGGTGCCCTGATGTGGCGCCTCTGGCTCTGGATAGACAAGAGAGGAAAGTAGGATTAAGGGAGTGATACCCTGAATACAGGGCCGAAGAAATTGCGTCCAATCTCTATTCCGGACGCCTCATATCCGCTGTAGGCGGATCCCCCGTTATAAGACCAAGTTACGCCGACCGAGATCGGAATCGCAGCCCAGATGATGCCCGAAAGGTCTGCCGTCAGGGTTGCTCCTGCGCTGAAGAGATTTCCGTCAGCGTTCAGCATCATGTCGAAATGCGGCGTGAGTGTCATGCTCTTGACGAAGAGCAGGCCGTGTACCAGGTCGAGATCTCCGACCGAGAAAGGAATACCATATTCAGCAGTGAAGTTGAGCACCTGCTTCTGGGCCGAGGACGCGGTCTGGAGCAATTCCGCATTGCCCGACTTTCCCCTTGGGAGCATGTTGAGGCCGCCGCCCCAATAGATGCCCTTCGAGACGAGGCTGCGCTGGTACTTTGCCGTGAGCTTCCATCCTTGCTCTGGAAGGAATCCCGGCAGGTACATGTATCCATACCCATAGAGAGTAGGCTTGAAGAGGGACCTTGATGCCGGTGTCGGAAGTCCGAGTCCGAGCCTGGTGAGTGCGCCGACCTCGGCTCCGATTCCGAATCTTGGGTACACGGCATTCTTTGCCGTCGCGGTCATGATGTAGCCGCGCACGGAGGCGTTTATCGTCTGCCTTGCCATTATCTTGCCCGGGACATAGGAGTCGAAGAATCTGAGTCCGAGGCTTTCCTCGCGGCTATCCCAGACGGCGAGACTGGTGTCGTAATGGTCGTTGCTGACGGTGTAGCTTGCCTTAGGGATGACGCCGCTGACCCATCCGCCCTTATACCATTTCCACGGGATGTATGCCGAGATCTGTGCTTCGAGAGCCGGCCTGCTGCTTGCGGCCGAAGGGGTGGAGAATCCCATTTTTCCGCCAGCATATCGGTACGAACGGGTAGGGAGGTGGTCGGTGGCGGCCCTGTCATTGAAGTCGAGGCTCGCCTCGAAGACCGGATACCAGCCGGTATAGGTCATCTTGATGTGTCCCGAATGGCGCCACTTGTCCTTGTTTGCCGGATCCTTGTGGGCGGCATATCCGATCTGGGTGACCATGGTGCTGAGCTTGTTCTGCATGAGCACGGTCGCTCCCGGAGCCGCCACCTGATAGATTCGGTCGAAGCTCTGGTTCATGATGTTGTCCACGTTCACATAGAGTGGAGCCCATGAATGGACATTGAAAAGATGAGGGAGCTTTCTCCATCGACGGACCTCGGAGAAGCTGACGCTGTCCTCGTCCAGAGCTGTGACACCGTACTCCTTCTCCTGCTCGCTCAGCCTGTCGGCGATGAAGTAGCTGTATCTCTGGCTGAAGTCCACGGTCTTCGTCGGGAGAGAATCCACCGCGGTCCTGAACACTGGCGTACCCTTGAGCTGCGGAGCAGCATAATAGAGCCATTCCCCGTCGTCCGAGTAGCGGAACCATTTGGCTCCGTAGCGTATATTGGTGATCTGTCGTACCCTACCGCTGTCCGGGTCGACGCTGTATAGTTCGTGCTCTCCGGTCCTGTCGGAGGTGAAGGTGAGTTCGCCGTCCCTGCTGCCCAGGTCCGCCATGATTACTGGCTGAGGTGCGATGATTGTCTTCCATGATGTCTCCTCCGCCTCCGGGTTTACGAGCTCATAGAGTCCGCTGCCCGAGTCGGAAAGTGCGATAGCGAAGATCCTGTCTTCTCCAAGCCACGCCGTTTCGGTTACCTGGAGGCTGTCCGGCATCCTCACACTGCGTCTTTCCTTTGTCCTTACGTCGATGGTTGAGATGCCTGTCCCTCCGAAGTCGAAGTACTCGGCCGCCAGGATCTGGCTCCCGTCGGCATTTGGAGAAGGATTGAAATACCTGCCTTTGCGGGTGACGCTTACCGGGTGACGTAGCCTCGCGTGTCTTCCGTCAGAAGCGTTCTTTCTGGCGGAGTTTATCCTTCTGAGCGAAGAGCGGTTCTCCATGTCCCACCTCGGCCCGTCCACGGTCTCGCTCCACCACAGGCTTTCACCGTCAGAGCGCAGTCCTCCGGATTTTGCGGAAAAAGATCTGATGCTGCGCGTCTTGCCGGAGTCGTCTATCCTTACGAGCTGAGGACTGCGGTACATTGATTTCCTGACCGCGTAGATGTCGCCGCCCAGGGATGCCAGCCCGTAATACTGGGTGAAGCCCCTGCCTGTCTTCGTGACCTGTTCCATCGGCATGAACGGGGCCCTCTCGTCGAGCTCGGCCCTCCAGTGTACGGCCATGCTGTCTGCCACCTCCGCGAAGGCCTCGCGAAGGAACTTGCCGGTGAGCTTTCGGATCTCATGGAAATTGGTGATGTCGAGAGGCATGCGGGCAAAGTGCTCATAGTTGTTGCCCACGAAGTCCTTGTCGCCGTAGAAATATCTGAATCCGCTGAGCGTCAGGTAGCCGAGCGCATATTTGTCCGGAATGAACCTGGTCTGGGATTCGTGCGACCAGCGGCTGAAGTTGCGCATCTGGCCCTGGTCGAAGGATATCCTGTAGTAGTTGAGGAAATCTGCCGTCCTGCCTCGCCCGGAATTGGTGAGGGCTGTCTCCGCGATCACCGCGTCTCCTTCCATCCAGCTGGGATGTCCGTAGAGACCCGACGCGCCGCCGGCTATCATCTCTCCGAAGAACCATCCGAAAGGACGCAGGGTCTTCGTGAGTCCGAACTGCATCTGTGCCACATGGCGGGACTCGTGGATCACGAGCATACGGTCCCAGCTCAATGGCATGAAAGGATAGGCGTCGGGCTGGGTGTACAGGTCGACCCTGTGCGGAGCCCATGCCACGGATCCGTTGGAGTCCGAGTTGAAGGGGTGCAGGACGACAGGCATCTTGCCTCTCGTATATTCTCCCGGGAGATAGTGGATTGACTGTCCTACCGGAGTTCTCCACCTTTCGAGTTCACGCCCGTAGACCCTTGCCAGAGAGTCGAGTCCGCGGGGGTAGATGAGCCTGAAGTTCTCGGTCTCGACCTGGTTCCATCTTGCCCTCGCCGGGTCGTCTCCGGTCACGTAGAACTGTGCTCCGGCAGTCGCGGCGAAGAGCATCAGTGAAAGGACTGTCGTGGCAAGTCTACGGAACATGTGATTTTGTTTTGCCGTAAAGTTACAACTTTTGTCAGACACATCGATTTTTTTAGTATTTTTGCTCTGATTTAGCAATTAATAATCACAACCAATATTTCGATGGATACAGTATACGCTGTACTTAAAATGCTCGGCTGCCTTGGCATGTTCCTCTTCGGAATGTCACAGATGAGTGGCGGCCTCCAGAAACTGGCAGGAAACTCTCTCAGGTCTTTCCTCGCCTCTATGACCTCAAACCGTGTAAAATGCGTGATCACCGGTATCGTCGTGACTGCACTCGTTCAGTCTTCGACAGCTACCACCCTCATGCTCGTGAGCTTCGTGAATGCCGGACTCCTTGCCCTGGCAAACGCCATCGGAGTCATCATGGGTGCGAATATCGGAACGACCGTGACCGCATGGCTCTTCGCCCTTTCTTTCGACGGGTCGTTCAGCCTCGGTGCCATCGCGATCCCGATGATGTTCTTCGCGTTCCTGTTCATGTCCCTCAAGAGGACAAAGTACAAGAACTTCGGTGAGTTCATCATGGGCTTCGGCCTCCTTTTCCTCGGACTCTCAACCCTCAAGGATACTGCATATCCTATCCTTTCTCAGCCTGCAGTCCAGTCTTTCCTGGCTCCGCTGACCAACTTCGGATTCGGATCTATCGTCCTCTTCATGATCATCGGTGCCTGCATGACCCTCATGCTCCAGTCATCAGCCGC
>NZ_JBAEER010000111.1:0-10021 GCF_056207615.1 Candidatus Cryptobacteroides sp.
ATCCAACATCTTAAGTCCATGCAAGTTGTCTGAAACATGGGAATGAGAGACGACGCGGCGTTCTTTAATTGTCGATAAAACCGCAGACTCGGAGTATCGTTTCTTCGCCGCAATGTTAAAATAGCATGAATTAGAACCCCATGGATAAGAGAATGGTGTATAATCATCATGGACCAAGAATCCATTTCTATTATCATATATCAATACATTTCTCGCGTCAGAGAGACTCTTTAGCTCACGGATTCCCGGTTTAAACCCTGTCCAGTCCAATGTCCTGCCCGCTTTTCCGGCCATCTTCATCAGGTATCTTCTAATCTGCTCAAACATTGCCCTTAACACCGACTCCTCACAAGCAGCCATGATATGCAGATGATTCGTCATAAGTTCAAAAGTTATGATCTTGACTTCCGGGAAACATCTAGCGACGATCGCAATAATCCCCATTCCTACTCGGAATTCGGAATCGCTCCTAAATATTATCTCAAAATTTTCCGGAGTCCATAGATGAAAACACGGACCAAGACCACAGAAATGAATTGAACAATTCCTTTCCTTAATTAAATAGTCTCCTCCCATTGTTCATCCTCCTCATCTCCGTACATTTCATCTAAAATGGCCTCGTGCGCCAGCCACGAATCATACCACCTCATACACAGATCCGAGATTGCTATGCGTTGACTGGTGGTGAAATCCCTATCTTCAGGGCCGTCCACATCTGCCATCCCCTTTAATAGAGCCAGAGCTCGGGTATATTTATCAACTAAATCCCCATGCTCTTTTTGTGCCAAAGGACGAAGAAGAAGTTTATCGTCTGAATCCGGTATACTTACATTTTCATAAAAATGACGACCTCTTCTCAACTGTACTACATATTCTTTCTTCCATGGCAGAACCACGTTGATGTCCGCCCCCCATATCCACTACTGGCCGCGACAATATTTCCAACATGTCTTCCAAATCGTAAATCATAACATTGCGAGCTGTCCGATCGCAACCGATTCGAAGCAATTTCCGTCTATATTCAGATGACCACTTGCACATCTTCCCCATCCATTCTTCAATCCTTCCAGGCTCAAGCTTCAGCGTCTGGTCCATATTCAGATTTAAAAGATCAACTTCCGACATTTCCTTCTTGCTGTGATGCGCCGTGGTTTTGCGCACAAACAGATTCAGCGAGTCTTTCCATCTATCACTGTAGGTAACATCACACCCAAACAGCGTCCGGGAATAACTGGAAGACGCATATACGTGATGCATGATACCAACCACCATCTCATCATAGTTCCTGGCCTTCGACATAACTCTGAAAGAATGTGCGACTACGGCCTTTCTATTTATTTCCCAATCAAATGAGGTCAAGTTCAAAATCTCGACACATTGCTCTACAGCGCCCATAACTAATAATATTGTTAAATGACATAGTCACAACTATGACATTTACGGTTAAACTAAAAAATTGCATTTGATGCGGTTGGGCGAGAAAAGGGTGTCAGATACCCGGCCAGAATGGTCTGCAGAGCTTGCTAATACATAAATCGAAGCCGCTACGCATCTAATTTTCACGAAAGTTAAGCAAAATCCTATCATCTTGCACACTCCGGGGGATAATTTGTTTAGAATTCCCCCGAATGAACAGATATCACATTATTCGGGGCAAAAAACACAGAAAATCACCCTGCACTTACGCGCTCACCATCAGAGTAAAAGAATTATTGTCTCTCAACAGCTCAATTCTTCGTACATTTGGACTCTAATCCAAAGTTGATGCAATTCAGGACATTTCACGGCCTATCATTGGCGATCTCGAAGGCAGACTCAAACAGAGTATGCTATCTTATCGTGCCTGATTTGGATATGAATGGATTGATGGAGTACATTGACAAGGCCGGGAAGGAACACGACTGTTCTATGGCCGTGCTGTCCGTCGCCGACTGGAACGATGACCTAACGCCATGGCCGGCGCCGGGAATTTTCAAAGAGAAAAGGCCTTTCGGAGGCAAGGCCGAGATGTTTCTGAACGAACTCCTCGAGTGCTTGGGCGACATTGAAGAATCATTGGGGCTAACCTGTCCGGAGCGATATCTCATAGGAATCTCTCTATCCGGACTGTTCGCGATTTGGACACTAACGAAGACAGACATCTTCTGCGGAATCGGGTCGATTTCCGGTTCTCTGTGGTATGACGGCTTCGTGGAATGGCTAGGAAAGTCAGAGGTAAGAAATCCTTCCGTGAAGGTGTTCATGTGTCTCGGAGAAAGGGAGCGCCTCTCAAAGGACAAAAGGATTTCCCAGGTTGGGACCCTTACCCAGAATGCCGCCGATATCCTGAGAACGCAGAATATCGAAGCCGACTTTCGACTCGTTGAAGGCACGCACTTCTCCCCTGTGGAGCCAAGGATTGAACTTACCCTACGTAAATTGCTCTAGGCGCGAAGTTCGATGGTCAACAATACGGCAATCTTATTCATGGATATATCTTTGCGAACAGATTACTTAAGAGGAATGTATCCGCTTTCGTCGATGATGGAGCGTGCGGATTCGGATTCGAACCAGTCATAGATCTGGTGTGGGATGGACCTGGCCGGCTCGTCTGCGCGTATCGCCGCATATATCTGAGAATAGAACGGATAGCCTCCTGATTTTCCTTCCACTGATCTCATTATGCCTTCCTGGCTCGGCTTGACACCATCAATCGCTATGACCCTCACATTGTAAAGGTCCCTCACCATACTCTCACAATAGAAATACGGCGAATATCCGATGCCTTTCGGGTCCTGAATTATAGACAGATACGGAGATAGCATATTAAACCCTACCATCTCGGGCCAATCGAGCATCTTCTTGCCCTTCATCACCATGGTCTCCATCTTTTCCTGGCTTCCGGAATCAGGATCCCTCATGTAAGGATGAATCTCCATGTCGTCGCCCCCGACTTCCTTCCAATTCGTGACGGCCCCGGTATATATATCCTGAATCTGCTCTATGGTCAGCGATTTGACCTTGTTGTCCGGATGGACAAGGAACACCATTGCGTCCCATGCCAGAGGCTTGGTCTGGACCTTCACACCCTTCTCATCCGCATACATGAGCTCATTGCGGGAGATATCGCGGGAGTCGATTATCAGGTCGGTCCCTCCGTCAATAAGGTTGACGTAAGCACCATGTGAACCGTTACTTCGGCTCAGCTCATGGAGTTCACCTGCCAACTTCCCATGCTCATCGCTGCCTTGAGTTATACCTTCCGGCAGAGTCCAATAGATGTGATAATAGGAACCGGTGACAACGTCCGGACCCCAGCTATACGAAATGTCGAGAATATTGTACATCACCAGGTCGCGCAGAGGAGACGTACTGGTGGAACAGTCGATGAACGGGAAGTTGCTGGTGGAAAGCCCCTTCGTGTCAATCATCTGTCGGATTTCCCTCCTCCTAGCCTTATAGTCAATATTCTTTTCTTCACCAGTGTTGATCTTGTCGCATCCCAAAAACATCGGGATGGCCAGCAATAATATGAAAATCTTCTTCATGGCTATGGCTGTTTATCTGATATCTAGCAACAATGATACAAAAAAATAAGAGCCCAGCCAAACGGCTGAGCTCCTTTATTTTAGGCGACAGGACGATACGGTCCTGCGAGATGTTCCTATTTGAAGATCAACTGAGCGAACTCAAAGAGGCTGCGACGCCATGTATGCCACTCGTGAGCTGTTCCCTCTGAAACATAGCTTACAGCGTTGACACCCATCTTTCTGAGAGCCTCTGCCTGCTCTACTGCAGGACGGTTCTCCTTGCTTCCGGTGCTCATGAAGATAAGCTTGGCTGTCTTCTGGAGTCCGGCTTCCTTGACTGCATCAGTGGTCATGCTTCCGCCGCTGAACATACCGATGTAAGCGAACTTGGTAGGATTTGCGAGAGCGATTCGACCAGTCTGACCGCCACCCATGGAAAGACCTGCCATACCACGATGTGCAGCGTCGGTATATACCCTGAATTCCTTCTCTACCATTGGGATGATGTCATTCAGGAGAACGACCTGGAAAGCATCGTTTGCAGCAGCGCCCTCCGCAGGAGCGTACTTGCCTTTGAGATGGATGTTCTGGCCCTGACCATAGTCCATGACGATGATGAATGGAACAGCCTTCTTCTGGGCAATCAGATTGTCCATGATCTGGCCGGTATGACCCTGGACTGACCAACCGTACTCGTTCTCGGCATTACCATGCTGGAGATAAAGTACAGGATACTTCTTCTTAGGATTCTTGTCATATTCGTTAGGCAGATACACATAGCAGTGACGCATGCTCTCCGTAGCGTTTGACCAGTAGTACTTCTCGACGATAGAGCCCTGAGGGACATCCTTGATCTGCCAGAAATCCATATCATCTGAAGGAATCTCGATACCGCTGCCCCAGCGGCCTGCGCCGAAGAATGACACGGTACCTGGATCTGGCATGGCAGTGCCGTCCACGACGAGCTGATAATAGTGGAAACCTACGTCCTGCGGAGCAGATGTTCCTGTCCACAATCCGTTTTCGCCCTTGGTCATCTCATAGCGTACGCCGCCGATATCCAACAGGACAGCAGATGCTGCTGGAGCATTGAGCTGCGCACGTACGGCACCCTCGGAATTGACCATAGGATACTGCTTGCCTGGCTGGTTCGTAAGATTTGACTTGAAATCCTCCTTTGCTGAGTAAGATGGAACGACAGCATTTCTCTGAGGCTGGGCCGATGCATTGATGGTTGCGACCATCATGAATGCCACGATAGGAATGAAAAGTTTTTTCATAACTGACAATTGTTGGTTATTAGAGGTAACAAATATAATAAAATATTAAGACTATCTTTGCCCCCGCAGAATATCTGTGTCCTATTTTACCCATGCAAGCCAGAAACGCCATACAGGAACTCAGCCACCATTCCATGCTCCTTCGCATGGAGTATGAAGCCGAGAAGGAGGCCTATCTGAAGCAGACGAAGGAAATGGGAGTACCGCGTAAGGTCAAGCGCGGAACGTGCTGGTATCCCGTCCGCATAGGACAGAGCTATTACAACTCACTGAACCAGCTGGTCGTGGAGCTCCACCGCACCCAGGACAAGGAAATAGAGCACAGTTTCGAGTATGGAAAGCCGGTGACCTTCTTCACATGGAAAGGAGATGGCTCCGAGGTAAAGTTCCTGCCCATCGTCGCGACCGTCAGCTATGTTGACGAGGACAGGATGGTCATCGCGCTGCCTCAGAAACGGGGTTATGCTGACATCGTCTCTGCCGAGAACCTCGGCGTCCAGCTCTACTTCGACGAGACCACCTACCGTCTCATGTTCGAAGCCCTCAACAATGTCATCGGCGCCAAGAAGGGACGTCTGATGGAACTGCGCGAGCTCATCTACGGGAACACCCCGTTCAAGAAGCTGAATCTCGAATATACACATTCCCCCGGCCTCAACCCCACCCAGGAGATAGCCGTCAACGAGGTGCTGAAGGCCAAGGACGTCATGGTCGTACATGGTCCTCCGGGCACAGGCAAGACCACCACCCTGGTCGAGGCGATATACGAGACGCTGCGCCGCGAATGCCAGGTAATGGTATGCGCCCAGAGCAACATGGCCGTGGACTGGATCAGCGAGAAGCTGGTGGACTCCGGCCTGAGCGTACTTCGCGTGGGCAACCCTACCCGAGTGAACGACAAGATGCTGTCTTTCACCTATGAGCAGCAGTTTTCCGACCATCCGGACTACCCACAGCTTTGGAGCATCCGCAAGGCCATCCGCGATTTGCAGAAGAACAAGAACAAGAGCGAGGGCACCAGGAAGAAGATCATGTCCCTCAAGGACAGGGAGACGGAGCTCGAGCATCATATCAGGGAGCAGCTCTTTGCCCAGAACCGAGTCATCGCCTGCACCTTGTCCGGCAGCGCGAACAAGGTCCTAGACGGCATGAAGTTCTCGACTCTTTTCATCGACGAGGCCGCGCAAGCCCTCGAGGCCGCGTGCTGGATCGCTATCCGCAAGGCAGACCGTGTCATCCTCGCAGGCGACCACCAGCAGCTGCCACCGACCATCAAGTGCTATGAGGCCGCGCGCCAGGGATTGGACAAAACGCTGATGGAAAAGATAGTATCCAGCCACCCGGAGAGCGTCTCGCTGCTGCAGGTTCAGTATCGCATGAACGAGGACATCATGCGTTTCTCCTCCGACTACTTCTACGAGGGAAAGGTCCAGTCTGCTCCGAGCGTGAAGTCGAGATTCATATTGGACCCGGAGATAGACGATCCCGTGGTATGGGTCAACACTGCCGGAATGGACTGCAACGAAGAATTCGTCCAGGAGTCCTTCGGAAGGATCAACAAGCCCGAGGCTGACCTCAGCATCCAGCAGCTCAAGGATTATTTCACGAAGATCGGACCGAGGCGCATAATGGAAGACCATGTCGACGTCGGCATCATCAGCCCGTACAAGGCTCAGGTCCAGTACATCAGGCAGAGAGTCAAGTCTGACCCGTTCTTCAAGCCATACCGTCACCTTATCACGATCAACACAGTGGACGGATTCCAGGGTCAGGAAAGAGACGCGATCATCATCTCGCTGGTCAGAGCTAACGAAAACGGCGAGATTGGATTCCTCCGGGATCTCAGAAGGATGAACGTAGCCATGACCCGTGCACGCATGAAGCTGATCATCATGGGAGACGCATCGACGCTGACGCGCCATCCCTTCTACAGGAAGCTATACGAATCGATTGCCACCGCATCCACAAGGGCAGAACAGGACTAAAAAAATGAGGCGATGACTCTACGTCACCGCCTCGTTTTGTATTATCTAGACCTATCTACTACTTCTTGAAGTCGCGAACGGTATAGTATACGTCCTTGCGCTGGTTGTCCTTGTCGAAAAGGAGTGGGAAGTTGTTAGCACCAAGCCAAGAAACCGAGTCATTTACGTTCCAGAAGGTAACGCAAGAGAAGTTCTTCTTGTACTTGCGGATGATCTCGAAGAGGTCAGCATACTTCTTCTGCTGCATAGCCTGGATCTCCTCAGTGTAAACCTGGCCCTCGCCACGGCTGAACTGAAGCTGTCCACCTGCTTCCTCGTTGATACGGATATCGAACTCGGTGATCTGGAGATCGTCTACGAGCTCAAGATACATCTGGATAGCCTTCTCGAAGTCCTCGAGAGTAGGGTTGTCATAGATGTTGTAGTGGCCCTGCATACCGATACCGGTGATAGGCGCACCCTCTGCCTGGAGCTTCTTGACCATGTTGTAGATGTAGGTCCTCTTTGCAGGAGTCCATGCGCTGTAGTCGTTGTAGAAGAGACCGCAGGTAGGATCTGCCTCGTGAGCCCAGATGAATGCGTTCTTGATGAACTCGTCACCGCAGAGCTGGTAAGCCTGTGACTTGCGGAATGAATCCTCGTAAGAAGCCTCGATGTTGTCTGAGTCGCTCATAGCCTCGTTGACTACGTCCCAGCAATAGATGACATCCTTGTAACGGTTAACCACGGTATTGATGTGAACGCGGAGTGAATCGTAGAACTCCTCCTTTGAAGCAGCGACATACTTAGGAACCATAACGGTCTCCATCTGAGGCATCTGGCCTGGCTGGAAGTTCTGAGGACGTGGACCACGGCGGCCGAATACCCTCTGCTCAACCTTTACGGTATCACCATTCTCGTCGAGCTCGACGATAGGATTTCCGTTAGCGTCATGTGCCTGGAACATCCAATTTGCGAACTGGCTGTGCCATACGAGGTTGTGACCACGCATCTTGATGCCGTGCTCGCGGCAGAAGTTTGCGATCTTATCTGCCTCCTCGAAGTTCCACACGCCTGGAGCTGGGTGAAGCTCACCTGGCTTCATGCAGTTCTCAGCAGTGACGCTGTTGAACTCCTTGAGGATGAGGGCTGCGGTAGCAGAGTCGCTGACGTTACGTCCGGTAACGGCAACACCCATCTTGAAATAATTCTTGTAGGCATCCTTAAGACCTGGGTCCTTCGGGCCACACGCGCTCATGAGTGCAGTTGACGCGATGAGAGCGAAAACAATAAGCTTTTTCATGTAGTTGTGAATATGAGTTGATAATAATAAGTCCCAATCAATCAAACGACAAAGATAATCAATAATAATTAGATGCCAATAATTGTTATCTTTGTATTTATGAACGCACTTAACAGTATTCTCGACGCCATCTCAGGGTTCCTCTGGGGATGGCCGATGATCATCATGCTCCTGGGAACGCACCTGTTCCTGACGGTGAGACTGCGCTTCCCCCAGCGCCATATCTTCAAGGCAATCAAGCTCTCTGTCCGCAAGGATAAGGGCGCAGAAGGTGACGTGAGCCAGTTCGGAGCCCTTGTCACCGCCCTCGCCGCAACCATCGGAACCGGCAACATAGTCGGAGTCGGCACCGCAATCGCCCTCGGAGGTCCGGGTGCCGTGTTCTGGTGCTGGCTGACCGGAGTGTTCGGAATCGCGACAAAATATGGAGAAGGACTTCTTGCTATCAAGTACCGCGTCACCGACGAGGACGGCAAGATGCAGGGAGGCCCGATGTACGCCCTTGAGCGCGGTCTCGGACTGAAATGGATGGGCTTGCTCTTCGCGCTGTTCACCGCAGTAGCGTCATTCGGAATCGGCAGCACCGTCCAGGCGAACGCCATCAGCACCATGACCCACAACGTCTTCGGCATCGACCCTGTCGTGATCGGCGGAATCATCACGATACTCGCGTCCATGGTGATAGTCGGCGGAGTAAAGAACATCGCCAAGGTCTGCACTGCCCTCGTCCCATTGATGGCCCTTCTCTATGTGCTCGGATGCATCACCATACTGTTCATGAACTCCGCATACGTAGGACCGGCGGTGAAACTCATCGTAAGCTCCGCATTCAACCCGTCCGCGATAGGCGGTGGAATGGCAGGCGGCGGACTCATGATGGCGGCAAGGTACGGAATCGCGCGAGGGCTGTTCAGCAATGAATCCGGACTCGGATCGGCACCAATAGTCGCGGCTGCGGCCCAGACCAGAAACCCTGTACGCCAGGCACTCGTCTCCAGCACCGGAACCTTCTGGGACACCGTCGTCATCTGCGCTATCACCGGAATCGTGATCGTCAGCAGCATACTCGCATTCCCTGACATCAGCTTCGAGAACGGAGGCGTGCTCACGACCATGGCCTTCAGCAAGATCCCGTACATCGGTTCCCCTCTCCTTGCGTTCGGTTCGCTGACCTTTGCATTCAGCACCATCCTGGGGTGGAGCTACTATGGAGAGCGTGCTGTCGAATACATGGCTGCAAAGACCAAGATACGCGAGAAGGTCGGCATGAAGGCCTTCATCAACACATACAGGGCCCTTTTCCTCATCACCGTCTACCTCGGTGCAGTGGTGAGCCTCGACCTCGTATGGAACCTCGCGGACATCTTCAACGCCCTCATGGCAATCCCTAACCTCATCGCTCTCATACTCCTCAGCGGAGTGATTGTGAAGGAGACCAGGAAATACCTCTGGGACGGAGACATAGACAAGGACTAACCACATCAACGACCAAATACAATGAAGAATCTACTAGTTATGGCAATAGCAGGAATACTCACTCTCGCTGCGGGCAACGGAAACGTCTCTGATACGGTAAAGAAGGCAAAGCGCGGAGACGCAGTCGCGCAGCTCGAGTACGGACGTCTGCTCAAGACCACGGGGAACGGGGTGAAGCAGGATTGGAAGAAGGCAGTGAAGATGCTCCAGTCTTCTTCTGACAAGGGCAATCCCGACGCACAGTGGGAGCTCGGACTGCTTTATGAGTATGGCAACCATGTCGACAAGGACGAGGCAAAGGCATTCGACCTCTATAGCCGCAGCGCCGAATCCGGCAACCCCATGGGCCTCTACCTCGTCGCCCACTGCTACCAGCACGGCATCGCCGTTACCGAGGACCACGCCAAGTCAGACGAACTCTATGCAAAGTCGCTCAGCGAGCTGACAGAGCTTGCCCCTCAGGAGGACATCTATGTGCTCAACTTCATC
>NZ_JBAEER010000112.1:0-10253 GCF_056207615.1 Candidatus Cryptobacteroides sp.
CTTCTTGCGGCGCTCAGGCAGGAACCATGCGAAAAGCAGCACGGCAAAGGCGACGCCGAGTATGCCGACCGCAACCCACCAGCTGCCGCTGAGGATGGTACCGATGGCGGCGAAGAGCGCAATCCAGAAGAAGGTTCCGAAGCTCGCGTTCCTGTTGCCTCCGAGAGGGATGTAGAGATAGGACTGGAGCCAGCGGCTGAGGGACATGTGCCAGCGCTTCCAGAAGTTCTGGGCATTACGCGCCTTGTACGGAGAGTTGAAGTTCTGAGGGAGGTAGAAGCCCATCAGCATCGCGACTCCGATGGCGATGTCGGTGTATCCCGAGAAGTCGGCGTACACCTGGAGAGAGTATCCGAAGAGGGCCGCGAAGTTCTCGAAACCGGAGAAGAGCATAGGACTGTCAAACACCCTGTCAATGAAGTTCACGGCGATGTAATCCGAGAGTATGATCTTCTTGGTAAGACCGTTGAGTATCCAGAACACTGCTATTCCGAATACCCTGCGGCTGAGGTTGAACGGCTTGTAGAGCTGCGGGATGAACTCGCTCGCACGGACGATAGGACCGGCCACGAGCTGAGGGAAGAAGCTCACGTAGAAGCCGAAGTCGAGTATGTTCCTCACCGGCTTCACCTCGCCGCGATAGACGTCCACGGTGTAGCTGATGATCTGGAAGGTGAAGAACGAGATACCTACAGGCAGCACTATCTGGTCGACGCTGAACCTCTCTGTTCCGGTGATCATGTTGCCGGCGAGCGAGAAATAGTCCACGACGTTGAGCTGCAGCCCGAACATGTTGTTGAGCACGTCCGTGAAGAAGTATGCATACTTGAAATAGCATAGCAGGAAGAGGTCCGTGACTATGCTGCAGACCAGGAAGAAGCGCTTCCATCCACGTTTCCTGGCCCCGTCGATTCGCTTGGCATAGAAGAAGTCCGAGCAGGTGACGAAGATGAGGATGAGCACGAATATGCCGCTGGTCTTGTAGTAGAAGAGCAGGCTGACGAAGAATAGGAAGGCATTGCGCAGGAGTCTCTTGCTCTTGACAAGTGCGAAGACTGCATAGACGAGCGCGAAGAAGGCCCAGAAATAGAACTGCGTGAAAAGCAGCGGCGAATTCTCATCGAATGAGAACACGTTCCTGAGGAATTCCAATATTAGGTTCAGCCAATCCACGTCCTGCTATCTCAGTGTATCTGCCTGCGCCACCGGCACCGCAGATGAATCCCTCACGGATGCAGCTTCAGCCAAGGTGTCGACCTCCGGCGATTCTGTATCATAATCGTTGCGCATGAGCCTTTCGATCACGTCAGGGGTGAGCTGCTCGGTGAGAGGCTTCTTGCGCCACTTGTAGTAGTCGTAGTAAAGAAGAAGGGACTGGGCGAGAAGATTGCCGACCTCGTCCGCACCCTTGTGGGTGAAATGGATGTAGTCCTTGCCGGCATAGCCGGAGCGCACCCACTCGACCATGGAATTGTTGCCGCCCATCACCTCGTAGATGTCCCAATAAGCTGCGCCTGCCCTATTGGCGTTGGCGCGGAGGGTGTCAATGACGGCCGGGAGCGCAGGGTAGGTCCTCATGGATCCGTTCACGTTTGTGGACATGTCCGAAGGACCGATGAAAAGTATCGCTGCATCCGGCGCCTGCTCGCGGACATAGCAAATCTGGTTGTAGATCTTCTTTCCGAATTCGTCGAGTGCCTTGCCCACACGCATGTACGGAACTGCATTTCCTCCGTACTGGAGGATGATCAGACGCACGTTCTCGCGCTTGTAGAAGTCCGCGAGCTGGGCTGCGTCTATCCTGGTGAAGATCGTACCGGAGCAGCCGCGCATCGCCACGTTGTCGAGCGATACTCCTGCCTCTCCGTCGAGGAGGACTCCGTACACGTCGGCATTGCCGCTGATTCGGAATGAAACGGTCTGGGAGCTGTCAGGCACGTCGATGACATACCTCCTCAACGCTCCCTCGAGAGTGTCGATCACGGCAGTGGAGCCTCCGCACATGATGCTGAGAGGCTCCTTGGCCGCGTCTGTCAATATGGTCACCTTGTCCATGAACCTGACACGGTGGTCAGGGGCAAGGCGTGTGTTCGGAGAGAATGTCACGTCCATGCTGCCGCGCAGGCGGGCTGCCTGTCCCATTGGGCCATACTTGCCCGAAGACACCTGGAACTCCTTCGTTCCGTAGACTATGCTGCGGGCAGGAGTGTTCGAGCGGATCTGCTTCAAGGTAAGGGTCGTGTACGGCTGCACGAGAGGCATCATGCCCGCTCCGCTGCCGCCGAAACGCTCCTGAAGCTGCTGGCGCACATTGTTCGTGATTCTGTCTTCCTCGCGCTGGGAGTCACCGTAATGCACTATCCTCATCGGATAGATCATCGCGCTGTCGAGTGCGTCGAAGAAGTCATTGAGCATGTCCGGATCATCATTCGGGAAGAATATCCTGGTAGGACTGTTCTTGGCGAACTCGATGAACTCAGACTCCTCTGCAGCGCGAAGCTCAGTGAGCCTGCGGGCAAGTATCTCCTCGGGAGATTCGCCCTCCGGCTCCTCCTGCTCAGCATACTTGTCCCCGCCGAGCGCCTGCTCGAGGGTTGGGAATCCAAGGGTCGTACCACCCAAGGTCACTCCGCCGGCTGGAAACACCGCGCAGAGAACACCCAAGGCGAAAAACACCGAGAAGATGAACAGTACGACCCTTGATGATTTCATTTAGTTCTTCTTCCAGAGTTTGGTCATGTCCTCGAGGGTCTTGCCCTTGGTCTCAGGAACAAGCTTCCATACGAATACGGCTGCGATGACGCAGATGATACCGTACATTCCGTATACGAACCAGAATCCGAGGCTGTTTGCGAGAGGAACGAAAGAAGTAGAGACGATCCAGTTGAAGATCCACTGGAATGCGACTGCGATAGCGACTGCAGCACCACGGATGGTGTTAGGGAAGACCTCAGCGATGAGCACCCAGCAGATAGGACCCCATGAGAACATGAAGCTTGCTGAGTAAACCATGATTGAGATCATGCAGAGAAGCTGGAGGCTCTCGTTACCGAAGGTGCAGGCTACGCCGATCGCACCGATTGCCATACCGAGGGAACCGGTGATGAGAAGAGGCTTGCGGCCGAGCTTCTCTACGGTGAAGATTGCGACGCAGGTGAATGCGAGGTTGACCACGCCGTTGAATACGGTGAGGACCATAGGGTTGTTGAAGCCCATTGCCTCATAGATACGAGGAGCATAGTAGAGCACCGCGTTGATACCAACTGCCTGCTGGAAAACTGAGAGCATGATGCCGACGAAGATGCAGAGAACACCGTAGGTGAGGAGTTTCTCGGTCTTCTCGGTCATGGTAGCCTTGATCTCGCCGAGGATCTCCTTTGCCTTGGTAGCACCGTTGATCTTTGCGAGGATGGCCTCTGCCTGAGCGTCCTTACCGATAGATGCGAGGTAGCGTGGAGTCTCAGGAACGAGAGAGATAAGGAGAGCGAAGAGACCTGCAGGAACCATCTCGGAACCGAACATGTAGCGCCAGCCGTTCTCGATTGCCCAAGATGCCTCAGCACCGTTGGTTACCTGGTTGAGGCCCTGACCGATGCCCTCGATGACAGGAGCGATGTGGCCGCCGAGGATGAAGAAGTTCACGAAGTATACGACGAGCTGTCCGAAGATGATAGCGAACTGGTTCCAAGACACGAGCATGCCGCGGATGTTGCTAGGTGCGATCTCACCGATGTACATAGGACATACCGCAGAAGCGAGACCTACGCCGACACCACCGATGACACGATAGATGTTGAAGACGATGAGGAGGGTCAAGTTAGCCTCGCCCTTGGCAAGGATCATACTCTCAGGGTTCATTGAGCCCCATGCAGAGATGAAGAACATGATACCCGCAAAGATGAGGGACTTCTTACGTCCCCAGTTCGATGCGAGGAGGCCTGAGATGGCCGAACCGATGATACATCCGATCAATGCGCTTGAGCTGGTGAAGCCGTGCAAGAAGTCGGTGTACTGGAAGTCTGATGCGCCCATGAAGAAAGCCTGGAGGCCTTTCTCGGCACCGGAGATCACTGCGGTATCATAACCGAACAGGAGACCGCCCAATACTGCCACGAGGACGATTGAGAACAGATAGGATTTGCTGCCTTTGTCTTGTGTTGCCATAATAGATCTGGTCAGAATTTGTAATAAGTGTTTATTTGGTTTAAGTGATAATCTTGCAAAGATACGAAATGCAAACGAATAATCCGCGCGCGTATGCGTATTATGATTATCGCCCTATTTGACTATATTTGCAGTTTATGGAAGGCGGCTCAAATATCGACAGGCAGAAGCTCATCGCGCGCAACACCATGCTGCTCTACTGCAGGATGCTGCTGCTCCTTTTCGTGGGCCTGTACACCTCCAGGGTCGTGCTCGGCGCGCTGGGCATAGATGACTATGGAATCTACAATGCCGTCGGAGGCGTTGTCTCGATCTTTTCCGTCGTTTCCGCCGCCCTCACCTCTGCAATCAGCCGCTTCCTCACCTTCGAGCTCGGCAAGGCAGACGGGAGCCTCAGAAGGCTCAGGGCCATCTTCCGCAACTCCATGAAGATACAGCTGATGATGGCAGGAGTGATCATCCTTCTCGCCGAGACCGTCGGGCTGTGGTACCTCAACACCAGGATGTACATCCCTGACGGAAGGCTCACGGCAGCCAACTGGGTGCTCCAGTTCTCGCTCATTACCTTCGCCATCAACCTTGTCAGCATACCTTTCAACGCCGCGATCATCGCTCATGAGAAGATGAAGGCCTTCGCCTACATCGGCGTATTCGAGGGCCTCACGAAGCTCGCAGTGGCCTTCCTGCTGCTCGCAGCTCCGACCGACAGGCTGATCTTCTACGCCGCCCTCATGTGCGCAGTCGCCCTCATGGTCCGCATAACCTACGGCATCTATTGCAGAAGGATGTTCGAGGAATGCCGCAGGGGAAGCGGCTCGGATGAGGCTGTAGAAAGCAGTTCTGAGGAAACCGAAAGCACCGCATCGCTCCTCAGGCAGATGCTCTCGTTCGCCGGATGGAACTTCATCGGAGCATCGTCCGCAGTGCTCAGGGACCATGGCGGAAACCTCCTGATAAACGCGTTCTGCGGCACGGCAATAAACGCCGCGAGGGGCGTAACCACCCAGCTCAGCAGCACAGTGCAGGCTTTCGTGAGCAATTTCATGACCGCACTGAATCCGCAGATAACAAAATCTTATGCTGCAGGTGAGAGGGACTACACCGAAAGGCTCGTCTTCAAGGGCGCACGACTCTCCTTCTTCCTGCTCCTGCTGCTCTCCCTGCCGCTGCTGATGAACATGGACTTCGTGCTCGGCGTCTGGCTCAAGGAAGTACCACCGAGAGCGGTCTCTTTCGCGATCCTGACCCTCATATTCGCGATGAGCGAGTCCCTTTCGAACCCACTGATTACTCTCCAGCTCGCCACCGGCGACATCAAGAAATACCAGATCATAGTAGGCGGTCTGCAGCTGCTCAACGTGCCTGTCTCATGGATCCTGCTCGCGAACGACATGGATCCGGAGTGTGTGCTTGTAGTGGCCATAGCGCTTTCGCAGGTCTGCCTCTTCGCACGTCTCGCCTTGCTCAGGAAGATGGCGGGGCTCGATGCGGGCAGCTACCTCAAGACGGTGTACCTCAGGGTGATCATCACCTGCGGCTTCTGTCTGCTGCTGCCGCTCCTGGCGCAGCCTCACCTCCCCGGAGGATGGGTCGGATTCATCGCCAGCTGCGCAATCTGCGTGCTTTCCTGCTGCCTCTGGATATGGGCGAAGGGATTGGAGACAGATGAGAAGGACTTGGTAAAGGAAAAGCTCCACATACGATGAAGATAGGCATAGTCACATTACCGTTCCACACCAACTACGGCGGCATCCTGCAGGCATACGCGCTGCAGAAGACGCTGGAGAGGTTGGGGCATGACGCAGAGATGGTCGACACCCGGGACCCTCTCGGATTCGACACCCGCAGGATCATAGGCACCAAGGTGGTGCGCTGGAACACGGACCGCTTCATCCGCAGGAACATCAAGTGCGGCGGGAAGCCGAAGGAAGGCCGGTACGACGCGCTCGTGGTCGGCAGCGACCAGGTGTGGAGAGAGAAATACAGCAAGAACCTCGGCAAGTATTTCCTTGACTTCGCGAAGACATGGAAGCTGCGCAGGGTCGGATATTCCATCTCCTTCGGCACGGACGAATGGGAATTCACCCAGAACGAGGAGGACCTCTACAAGCCGCTGGCCCAGCTTTTCGACTGCGTTTCCGTCAGGGAGGACTCCGCCGTGGCTCTCTGCAAGGAACATTTCGACATAGACGCCGTCCATACGCTCGACCCTACCCTTCTCCTCACGAAAGAGGACTACCTCGCGCTCATCGGCAGGAGGTATGACAGGAAGGGGCCTCGCGCCGGAATCATGTGCCACATCTTCGACAACACTCCCGAGAAGCTCGAGTTCGTGAAGATGATGCAGCAGAGACTGGGCAAGGAGGCATTCTGGACCCACAACCGCGACATAGACACCAAAGGACTCGCCCTTGCCGACAGGGCCCAGTACCCTATTGAGGACTGGCTCCGCGGCTTCCGCGACGCCGACTTCATCATAACGGATTCCTTCCATGCATGTGTGTTCTCGATAATCTTCGGGAAGCCTTTCGTGGCCTTCGGCAACGCCAAGCGCGGACTTTCGCGTTTCGAGTCGCTGCTGGGAAGCCTCGGGATGGAAGGACATCTGATCTCCCGTGCGGAGGACTTCGACATGGAAGCCGCCTGCACGGTCGTCGACCCAGAAAGGCTCGACGCTCTGCGCAAAGAATCCATCAGCTACCTCACAAACGCACTGAAATGAAGATAGTCTACTACAGCGGTCTCCAGTTCGCGGATTGCGACTTCCCTCTCGTCAAGGCCTACCAGCAGGCCGGCGAGGACGTGACCTACATCATCCCTCTTCTCTGCGACAAGCTCAACGGTCCGCTGCTGAGCATAGGCAACCAGATACAGAAGTCGGACATCCTGCAGGCCACAGATTACGAAGAGTTCAGGAAGTATTCCAACTACATGGACCTTTCCGACACCCTCGTCGTGAACCGTATCACCAAGGGCGGCACTTTCAGGAATGTGCTCCTGTACTTCCGTCTCGCGCTGAAGCTGATGAGGATGAAGCCGGACGTGGTCCATATCACGACTCCGCTCGCAGGTCCCGAGTTCCCGCTCTACCTCCTGAAGAAGAAGATGGTGCTCACCGTCCATGATCCTTTCCCACACAGCGGCGAGATGTCCGCAAGAAAGGAGAACCAGAGGCTTCGGGCATTCAGGAAGGTGCGCAAGTTCATCCTGCTGAACGCTCGCCAGCGCAGGCAGTTCGTCAAGAACTACAATATTGAGAAGCCGGTGCTCGTGAACAGGCTCGGCGTGTACGACGCGCTGAACGCATTCGATGACGTGCATGTGGAGGAGGGCGGCTACATACTCCATTTCGGCCGCATCTCGCCATACAAGGGCATCGAGTACCTCTGCGAGGCCATGGAGAAGGTCCATGAGAAGAATCCTTCCCTCAAGTGCATCATCGCCGGCAGCGGAGTGATGTATTTCGACCACAGGAAGTACCTGGACAAGCCGTACATGAAGTTCATGAACCGATACATAGGCACGGAAGAGCTTGCCAGCCTGATCAGCGGTGCGCTCTTCTGCGTATGTCCTTATACCGACGCCACCCAGAGCGGCGTAATATCATCGGCCTTCGCGCTCTGCAAACCTGTGCTCGCGACGGATGTGGGTGCGCTGGGAGAGTCCGTCTCCGACGGCTACACCGGCAGGCTCATCGCAGCCAAGGACGCAACCCTTCTCGCGGACACCATTCTCGAGATGGCATCCGACCAGGAGAAGCTCAACGAAATGTCCGTGAACATCGAGAGAGAAAGTCGCTCGGGAGACATGTCATGGACCGAAATCGCCGACAAGAACCTCAGATTCTATGAAGAATAAAGTCCTGGTCATAATCGTCACCTACAACGGCAAGAAGTGGATAGACCGCTGCCTGGGCAGCCTGAAGGAGTCCACCGTGCCCGTTGACGTGTTCGTCGTCGACAACGGCTCGAAGGACGACACTGTCGCACGCGTCCGGGAGACCGGCAGGAAGTGGTTCAGCGAGACCTCGAACGACGGTTCGGGATGGTGGCTCGTAGACTTGGTCGAGAGCAAGGAGAATCTCGGCTTCGGCAGGGCCAACAATCTCGGGCTCAAGTACGCGATGGACAATGGATATGATTTCGTATATCTCCTGAATCAGGACGCATGGGTAGAATCCGACACGATTGAGCTTCTGCTTGAGGCTTTCGGAAAGAATCCGGGCTACGGCGTTCTCAGCCCGGTCCAGATGACTGCCGCCGGAGACAAGATGGATCCGCAGTTCGAGCTCAAATGCCAGAAGTATCTGCCCGATCTGAAGTCCATCTTTCCTAGCATGAAGGCGGTCCATCCGGTTCCTTTCGTGATGGCGGCGCATTGGATGATCAGCAGGGCATGCCTGGAGAAGGTGGGAGGTTTCTCCCCTGCCTTCGCCCACTACGGAGAGGACGACAATTTCCTCGACAGGTGCAGGTGGCACGGGATGGGCATCGGAGTCGACATCGAGGCCAAGGCCGTACATGACAGGGAGAACCGCCCGACACCGAAGGCGAAGAGGATGAGACTGAAGTACGTGGGCTCGCTGGTAAAGATCAGCAACCCCGCCTGCTTCCTGCCATGGAGGCTTCTGCGTCAGCCGCTGGAGCTTCTCTTCATCAGCATCTTCTACCTTTCATGGGACTCCTTCGTGGGAATCTTCAGGCTGATATTCTCCTACCCCAAGCTCATACGATGGCGCAAGGCCAGCCGCAAGGGTGCCGCTTTCCTGGAGGCTGACAGCAGAGGATAGAAAACGCCGACAACTGAATCCAGGGTGGCAAACAAGAGAACAAAATGGAAATGAAACTGACAGAAGGAATAGTCAAGATAGTCAAGGAGGCATCGAAGCTGATGCTCACCGACCACTTCGAGATAGAGAGCAAGAGCGGTGTCGAGAACATCGTCACCTCATCCGACATCGCAGTGCAGTCCTTCCTCGTGAAGGAGCTCTGTGCTTACATCCCCGGTTCGAGCGTGCTCGCCGAGGAGGAGGGAATGCAGGAGTCAAAGGATGTCGAGTACCTCTGGATCATCGACCCTATCGACGGTACGATGAACTATTCCCGCGGAATCAAGGAGTCTGCCATATCCGTCGGTCTGATGCACAACGGGGAAATGCTCGCAGGCGTGGTCTACAGTCCTGCCGGAGACGAGCTGTTCTATGCGGAGAAAGGCAAGGGGGCCTATTTCAACGGCGGCCGTATCCATGTCTCAGACCGCCCGTTCAAGGCCAGCCTGATCTGCACGGCCATGAGCACCTACAACAAGGACTGGGCTCCCGAGTGCGCCGCCGTAATCAATGATGTCTATTACAAGATCAACGATTTCCGCCGCTTCGGAACTGCTTCGCTGGAGATCTGCTATCTCGCGATGGGAAGGGTCGAGCTCTATTTCGAATACCGCTTGCAGCCTTGGGACATCGCCGCAGGATCCATCATCCTCTCCGAGGCAGGAGGTGTGCTCAGAGGGCTCCACGGTGCTCCCCTCACCTTCCGCAAGCAGGAGCTGACCATCGGTGCCAACAACGAGGAGAACTTCTCTCTCCTCAGCGAAATCGTCAGCCGCCACATCCCCGCCGTCCGCTACTAAGAAGGATGGGCGCATCAGCGCCGCAACGTAGTGTGCGAGACTACTGTCGAGCCACGAAGTTGCCGGCCGGAGCGAAGCGAGGCCGTTATATTAAAGTATTCTCCGCAACGAAAAAAGCCGGTCAAAATTGACCGGCCTTTCGTTGTGGAGAATAAGAGATTCGAACTCTTGACCCCCTGCTTGCAAAGCAGGTGCTCTACCAACTGAGCTAATCCCCCGTACCAGAACTTTTGGTTCCTGGTAGAGACGCGCGGAGTTGAACCGCGGACCTCCACATTATCAGTGTGGCGCTCTAACCAACTGAGCTACGCCTCTATATAAAAGACTGGATGAACAAGCTGCCTTGTACCACTCCGAAAAGCTCTCGTCAAGGATCAGCTCCAAAAAGGAGGTGTTCCAGCCACACCTTCCGGTACGGCTACCTTGTTACGACTTAGCCCCAATTACCAGTTTCGCCCTAG
>NZ_JBAEER010000113.1:0-6463 GCF_056207615.1 Candidatus Cryptobacteroides sp.
GCTGGTAGAGACCAGAATCCTCGAATCAGCCCAGCATGAATAGAGGCCAAGAGTATCAGCCAGATCAAGCACGCGTGAAGCGTCATCACTCTTGTCAGCAGAACCTTTCGGGTCCTTGAGGACGAGCAACGGGAGAAGTTCTCCGACATAATGGAAAGAGACCACAGCAGAAGACCCCTTGAGCGACTGAATCTTCCTTTCAGATGAGAGGCTGGAGAGTTCTCCGAGAAACTTGCGGAAATCTGGCGTAGCAGCAGAAGCGACAGGCGCCCATGCAAGATTACCCTCCTCGCAATAGAGGTCAAGGGTAGACTGCAGGTTCTCCTGAAGCAACACGGCGATTGCGTCGGTAGGGACTGACGAGAGGAGTTCGTAGCCCTGCTGGTTCACGATTTCACTGCTGCCCTTCTTGCCCGTACCTGCATAGAGCAAGGCCACGAGTCCAGCAGCAACAGCTACGCAGACGAGTATCGCCGAAACGGCAAGTATGATCAATTTCCTATTCATAGAAACACCAATTCATGTAATTTACAAATATAACAAATAAACCCTGTAAATGGCGGGAGTGAAGCAAACAAAAAGAGCCTGAAACTTTACGTTTCAAGCTCTTTTGTAGTCCCTACAGGAATCGAACCTGTATCTAAGGTTTAGGAAACCTCCATTCTATCCGTTGAACTAAGGGACCGTAATCAGAGAATCCGGATTACTCAGCCTTCTTCTCGATAATCTGACGACCTCTGTAGTAGCCGCACTCAGGGCATACATGATGGAAGATCACAGTTGCACCGCAGTTTGAGCAAGTAGCGAGGGTAGGTGCTACGAGCGCATCGTGGGTTCTTCTCTTGTCACGTCTCTGCTTAGAGACTTTGTGTTTTGGATGTGCCATTGTTGTATCTTTTTAAAATATTATTCATCAAACAAGCCCTTAAGAGCAGCGAACGGGTTGGTCTCGGAAGGTTTCTCTGGAGTATCCTCCCTGCCTGGATCATCGGTTATATGCTTCATTGCCTCAGGATTGCACTGGCCATCCTCATGGCACTTGCGTATCGGCATGTCAAGCAAGGCATAGTCGTATATTGTCTGGGACAGGTCGAATTCAGATTCTCCCTCCGGAATCCAGACAAGCTCGCGGCCATCCTCTTCATCGACGTCTGCGCTGCCCTCTCCGAACCTGAGCTTCAGACACGCTGCGGTGTCTATAGGCATGACGACGTCCTCAAGACATCTGTCACATGGTACGGTAAGGCCGCCCTCGATGTCGACATCGATCACCACGCTGGCTCCGGTCTTCTGTGCCTTGACTTCGACACGGAGATCAGCTGAGCTCACCTCCTCGTTCTCAAACTCCTCAAAGAACTCTTTAGAGACGTCCCAACTTCTGGTCAGAACGCCTGATTTCAAATCATTTAGCGGTATCTTGTAACTTTCGCCCATTACACTGCATAGGGATTTGAGCCCGCAAAGTTAATCAATTATTCCAAAAAATCAATCAACATCACCACTTTTTCTCTTCCTTTCAAGCGGATCGAGAATAATCTTCCTGAGTCGCATAGACTTCGGAGTTACCTCGACAAGCTCGTCCTCCTGGATGTACTCGAGAGCCTCCTCGAGAGAGAAACGGATAGGAGGAGGAAGCATGACCTTGTCGTCACTTCCTGAAGCTCGCATGTTGGTGAGCTTCTTGGTCTTACAGATATTGATGTTGAGGTCACGCTCGCGGGTATGCTCACCCACTACCTGACCCTCATAGATGTCCTCACCCGGGTCGATGAAGAAGCGTCCGCGATCCTGGAGCTTGTCCATCGAATATGCCACTGAAAGGCCGGTTTCGAGAGATACGAGGGAGCCGTTGGTCCTGCTCTCGATGTCGCCCTTGTAAGGCTCATAGCCCTTGTAGCGGTGAGCAACTACCGCCTCGCCCGCAGTCGCGGTAAGGAGGTTGCTGCGGAGTCCGATGATACCACGTGAAGGTATGTCGAACTCGAGATGGGTACGGTCACCACGTGGTTCCATCTGTACGAGCGCACCCTTACGGCGGGTAGTGAGCTCGATTGCCTTGCCTACGTACTCTTCTGGTACGTCGATGGTGAGGTTCTCGATAGGCTCGCAACGCTCTCCGTTGATGGTCTTGTCGAGCACCTTAGGCTGTCCTACCTGAAGCTCGAAGCCCTCGCGACGCATGGTTTCGATGAGGACAGAAAGATGGAGGACACCACGGCCGAACACGACGAATGAATCGGCGTTGACGCCTGGCTTGACGCGAAGTGCGAGGTTCTTCTCGAGCTCCTTGTCAAGACGGTCCTTGAGGTGGCGTGAGGTCACGAACTTACCCTCCCTGCCGAAGAAAGGAGAGTTGTTGATGCAGAAGAGCATGCTCATGGTAGGCTCATCCACAGAGATTGGAGGCAGTGCCTCCGGATTCTCGAAATCAGCGACGGTGTCACCAATCTCGAAGCCCTCGAGACCGACGACTGCACAGATATCGCCGCACTGAACCTCCTCTACCTTGGCCTTTCCGAGACCAGTGAAGATCATGAGGTCCTTGATTCTCTGCTTCTCCTTGATGTCATACCTCTTGCAGAGCGTAATCTGCTGACCGGTGGTAAGGGTACCCCTGGTGAGGCGGCCGACTGCGATACGGCCCACGTATGGAGAATACTCGAGAGAAGAGATGAGAAGCTGAGGAGTTCCCTCCACTACCTCAGGTGCCGGAATCACGTCCACGATAGCATCGAGAAGCGCCGAAATGTCGGTGGTAGGGTTCTTCCAGTCGGGTGACATCCAGCCCTGCTTTGCACTGCCGTAGATGGTGACGAAGTCAAGCTGCTCTTCAGTTGCGCCGAGGCTGATCATAAGGTCGAAAACCTCCTCCTGAACCTCGTCAGGACGGCAGTTCTGCTTGTCCACCTTATTGATCACCACGATAGGCTTCTTGCCCATCGAGATAGCCTTTTCAAGCACGAAACGGGTCTGAGGCATACAGCCTTCGAAAGCGTCCACGAGGAGGAGTACGCCGTCCGCCATATTGAGGACGCGTTCTACCTCGCCGCCGAAGTCGCTATGGCCCGGAGTGTCGATGATGTTGATCTTGACACCCTTATAGTTTACTGATACGTTCTTAGCGAGAATTGTGATACCTCTTTCCCTTTCGAGGTCATTGTTGTCAAGGATGAGTTCTCCGAGCTTTTCCTGGTCTCTCACCAGCTTTGCCTGGTATATCATCCTGTCGACCAGAGTAGTCTTGCCGTGGTCGACATGCGCGATGATCGCGATGTTCCTTATATCCATTGTCTTTCTAGAAAAATCGGCGCAAAATTACTAAAATATCATAAAAAAACATAAAAAAAGCACCGACGAAAACGCCGGTGCCTTCCATATCTATCTGCTTGATTCTTAGAAGTTGAACCTTACCATAGCCTGGAGACGGTTGTTGGTCACCCAATGGAGATCCTCTGTTGCGAGGCCCTTCTTCCAATCGTTGCCCCACTTACCGTACTGGATAGAGGTGATCTCATACTCGAGACCGAGGGTGAACTTGCCAAGATTGTACATGAAGGTAGGAGTAAGTCTCCACATCTGGTTCATGTTCTTGAAGCTGTTCTTGCTGAAGTAGAGGTTGTCGATTGTCATGAGATCATCCTTGGTACCGAAGTTCTTCGCATAGCCGGCGAAGAGCACGCCCTGGAACTTGCTTCCGAGTGAGAGGCTCACCCAGGTAGAAGAGTTGCGGGTAGGAGTATAGCCATAAGAACCATCGGTGCTAACTGAAGACACGCCGTATCCGCCGTTGAGGCTGAGGTGTGAGCCATCCTGAGCGAAGGTAGTCTTTACCTTAGCTGAGAAAGGAACCTTACCGATGTTGGTCTTAACCTGCGCGTAGATGAAAGGATTCACGGTAGTGATGCGATCCTTCACCTTGACTGACTGAAGCTCCGCGTTGACACCCCTGTTCCTAGGCTTGATGCTGAGGACATCGAGACCGGCCCTTCCGAGGAATGGACCAGCGGTCACATTGAGGCCGAGGTAGAACTCAGGAACGCAAGAGTACTTGATGTAGTTTGCAGAAGCGCCGTCAGGACCTGCAGAAGGATACTGCTGCTGCCAGATAGCTGCCGCGGTGAGGCCGAAGGTCTTACCGAAGTTCGCGTCGAGCTGAGCCACTGGGGTACGGCTGAATGGACCGAATGGAGCACCTGTGTTGAGAGAGAATACGTCTGGCATGTCGGCAGCCATAGGATGCCAAGCCTGTCCGATCTTAAGGGTCTCGGTAGCATTCTCCTGCTCCCATCCGAGAGTCACATAAGCCTGACGGAGACGGAACTGCGCGGTACCGGTGACACCGGTGAGACCAGCATAGAAATCTGCCTCGATCCTTGCACCGATCTTGGTGTTCTCGATCTGATAGCCGTTCACATCTACCCAAAGGCGTGAGGTAAGAGAAAGGAAGCGGAACTGTGGCTGAGCGTTGAAGTCAACACCGTCAACGATATTCTCATCCTTAGGAACCCAATAGAAGAGGTCGCCTGTACCGGCTACGCTCTCACGGGTATCAAAAGCGAAATAGTTCCTGATGAAGCCATGGATTGCGATGTGGCTCTCAAGGTTCTCCTTAAGTTCCTTCTTGTTCGCAGCCTCGGCAGTCGCCGCTGAAGCGAACATTGCAGCGGCGAGGGTTAAGCAAAGTACTTTTTTCATGTGCATATAAAAAAATTCAGCAGGGTATGGCATAATAGCCACGCCCTGCTTTATGATAAGATTCGATTAGGCTGCGAATGGGAAGATCTTGGTAAGCCAGAAGAAGGCGAACACGAGACCGATCACACCGATAACGGCACCCACCTTAAGCATATCCTTGGTATTGATAAGACCGGTAGAGAATGCAATTGCGTTTGGAGGGGTAGAAATAGGCATGAGCATCGCGAGAGATGCGCAGGTTGCTACGAAGCAAACCATAGCCTTGGTGCCACCGAAGCTTGCAAATGCAGGATTGCTGCCGAGACCCTGTGAAACGTAGAGAAGGATAGGGATAAGGAGAGCTGCAGTTGCGGAGTTGCTGATGAAGTTTGAAAGGAGGTAGCAAACGAGGCCTGCGACTACGAATACGAGAACGATTGACATCTCACCGAATGGGATAGCGTTCACGAGAGTTGCGCCGAGACCGGTACCGCCCTTGCTGATGTCAAGCATTGCATAACCGAGTGCGAAACCTCCGGCAACGAGCCAGAGAACGCTCCAGTCGATCTGCTTGATATCTTCCTTGTCGAAGGTTCCGGTGCAGACAAAGACTGCGAGAGGAATGAGAGCTACGACGTTAGAGCTGATCTTGGTAAGGCTCTCAGTAGCCCAGAGAAGGATGGTCACTGCGAAGGTAGCCCATACGAGATAAGTCCTCCAGGTGGTTGGCTTGTCATTGTCAGGAATCTTGACCTCAAGCTTCTTGGTTGAGAATGGGAACATAACCTGAAGTACTACCCATGCGACGAGGATCATGATCACTACGAATGGAATCATGTGGATTGCCCACTCACCGAATGAGATGCCCATACCGACGGTCTCGAGGTTTGACACTGCAGTTCCGTTAGGAGGGGTACCGATGGTGGTACCGATACCGCCGATGTTTGCTGATACAGGGATAGAGAGCGCAAGTGCGATCTTACCCTTGTCACCCTCAGGGAAGGTAGCAAGCACTGGAGCGAGGAACGCGAGCATCATGGCTGCGGTAGCAGTGTTGCTCATGAACATCGAGAAGATTGCGATCACTGAGAGGAAGCCGAGAAGAACCATCTTAGGGTTGGTTCCGAATGGCTTGAGGAGTGCCTTTGCGAGAGTCACGTCAAGACCATATTTCTGCGCCATGATAGCGAGGGCAAATCCGCCGAGGAAGAGCATGACTACAGGATCCGCAAAAGCAGACATGAGCTTGGTGTATGCCATAGTTCCCTCGAGAGGTGCACCGCTTGCATCTACCATGAGGAAGCCGAGTCCCTTGTTGGAAAGCGTGAGAAGTGAAAGGACAATCACTGCGACTGATGTGGTCCAGCTAGGAATGATCTCGAAGATCCACATGAGTGCGGCGAAAACGAAGAGCGCGATGGTGCGCTGCTGAAGGACGGTAAGTCCATCAATGCCGAAGAAGCTTGTAGGCACTGCCATGATGAAGATCGTGACGAAGAGCACGATTGGCAGGAGCACACAGAGCTTAACGTTGAACTTTGAAGTTGCCATGATTTATTATAAATAAATGATTTTCAGTTTGCGGGCACAAATTTAGGCAAATATTTAATAATTGAAATTTTTTAATAAAGAATATTGAACAAGAAAGAAGGCGACTAATAAGTGGTTATTGGTCGCTTTCTTCGTAGAAGGATGCGACTCCACGGCGAGGCTGCTCGCCCCTCCGGAGTCGAAAGAGTCGGAGATTTTGCCAGATAGCAAAGTCTCCGACTTCTTTAGACCCCGCCTC
>NZ_JBAEER010000114.1:0-1817 GCF_056207615.1 Candidatus Cryptobacteroides sp.
GGACAGGCCGGTGTCGCCGGTCATCTGACGCTCGCCGACCACACCACCCTGGGAGCGCAGACCGGCGTGATCAGTTCGGTCAAGAAGGAGGGTGCAGTCCTGTTCGGAACACCTGCGATCGACCACAAGGAGTTCATGCGCAGCTATGTTATGTTCCGTAGGAACGGCAAGGACGGATTAATTAAAAAATAATCACTATCTTTGCCGCCCCCGCAATATATAGACATGCAGAAACAGCAGACAGTAAAGGATTCGTGCTTCTTCGAAGGTAAGGGACTTCACACCGGTAAGGTTGCGAAGATGTCCATCAATCCTGCGCCCGCCGGTTATGGCGTAAAGTTCAGGAGGATAGACCTCGGAGAGGATGCGTTGGTCGAGGCTCTTGCAGAGAACGTGACCAACACGGCTCGCAGTACCACACTCTCGAAGGGAGAGGTTTCAGTGGTGACTGTGGAGCATCTCCTTTCGGCACTTACAGGAATGGGCATAGACAATGCCCGCATCGATATAGACAACATCGAGGTTCCTATCCTTGACGGCAGCGCCAGGTCATACGTGAAGGCCATCCAGGCAGTGGGCGTGGAAGAGCAGGACGCCGAAAGGGTATATGTAGAGATCGACAAGGAAATCGTCTACAGGGACGAGGAGAAGGACATCACCATCACCATCACACCTGCGGACAAACCGTCATACGACGTAAAGATCGACTTCAACTCCCATGTCGTGGGAGTGCAGACAGCACATTGGGACGAGACTGAGGACTACTACAGGAGGGTAGGCCGTTGCCGCACCTTCTGCTTCTTCCATGAACTCGAGTTCCTTGCGAAGAACAACCTCATCAAGGGCGGCGACGTGGACAACGCGATCGTGATCGTCGAGTATCCGGTGACTGAGGAGCAGCTTGACAACATGTGCAAGCTGTTCGGAATGCCATCTCTCGGAGTGGTAGAGGACGGATATCTCAGCAACGTGCATCTCCATTATTCCAACGAGTGCGCGCGTCACAAGCTTCTCGACCTCATGGGTGACATGAGACTCGTGGGTGGCTTCCTCAAGGCGAAGGTGTCTGCGGTGAAGTCAGGACATAGGACAAATACAGAAGCTGCGAAGCTCATTCGCCAGCAGCTCGCAAACAAATAAGACATGACCAAGATTCATCCGCTCGCAACGGTCCATCCAAATGCAAAGATCGGCGACAACGTCGAGATCGGACCATACGCATACATCGAGGAATTCGTGGAGATCGGTGATGGATGTAAGATCCTCCCGCACGCGACTATCTTCAATTACGTGAAGATGGGTAAGGACTGTACGGTGTTCCCAGGTGCAGTCATCGGTGCCATCCCTCAGGACCTCAAGTTCGACGGTGAGATCACCTATGTGGAGATCGGTGACCGTGTGAACATCAGGGAGTGTGCGACCATCAACCGCGGTACCAAGGCCAGCGGCAAGGGCGTGACCAAGGTCGGCAGCGATACTCTTCTCATGTCATACTCACACGTCGCACACGACTGCTGCGTAGGAAACCATTGTATCCTCGTAAGCTACGTCGGAATCGCGGGCGAGACGGAAGTTGCAGATTGGGCCATCCTCGGTGGTGGTACAGTCGCTCACCAGTTCTCGAAGATCGGTACCCATGCGATGGTCGGCGGCGGAAGCAAGATCAACAAGGACGTACCTCCTTATGCACTCTGCGGCCGTGATCCTCTCGTGTTCGCTGGCGTGAACATCGTGGGACTTCGCAGAAGGGGCTTCACCGGAGACCAGATCCGTACCATCAAGGACATCTATGACCTCATCTACTTCAGCGGAATGAA
>NZ_JBAEER010000115.1:0-5858 GCF_056207615.1 Candidatus Cryptobacteroides sp.
AGGCCGCTCTTTGTCGACGGATGGTACTCATGCACTCCGCAGGGCTACAGGAATGTCAAGGCTTCGATGACTGAATACTTCTTCGACAGCTATCCTGAGGAGACGACCACCGTATCGGAGACCTTCTTCGTGACCCAGGCAGGTTGCTTTACTGCTCCGGTTGCGACTATTGAATGCCTTTACGCTCCGCACTATGTCGCGAATAGCGAGTATACAGGAGAACTGCAGTCAAGATGATGCTCACGATCATGGCTATGCCAGGGCTAGGCTTGAACAGATGGTGTCGGCGATAAGCCTGTGACCATTCTCATTAGGGTGCATTCCGTCAGCGCAGAGCAAACTTCTGAAGTCTCTTCGGTTGAGGAATGCACTCGTGATGTCTACGAACGGCAGCTTCTTGAGCGCCGCGATCTTGAACACCTCGAGGTTGTAGATCTCGTGCCAGTTGTAGATGTAGGAAGGCTGTCCTCCCAGCCATCTCTCCACGTTCTTCTTCTGCCTGTCGTCAAGACCACGCATCACATTTGAGTAATACTTATCCGGGTCGATAGGCGGCATGGAGATGATGACCGGGGTGACGCCCTGGTCAAGAATCTCGTCAACGATTTCTATATAGTTGTGTCTGAATGTGTCTATGTCGGTATTCGGACTATGAGGAGCTTCCGGGTCATCTCCGATCTCGTCCCATCTGTATGCACTGTCGTTGCCCCCGAATTTAAGGAGCACATAGTCCGCCTCCTTCACCTCGTCGAGATGCCTGTCGACAATCTTCTTGCCGGTGGTCACGGTGCTGCCGAACTTGCTGAAGTTCTCGATCTCCACTCCGAGCCTGCGGCTGCACTCTTCGGTGAAGCTCTCGTCGCTTACCTTATATTTCATATCCGATATGCTCCTGTTCCTATCAACGACGACTCCCTTCATTATTGAGTCTCCAAATGCTAGAATCTTCTTCATTGCTGTGTCTTTTCTTTGGTTTCGATGATGCAAAGGTAGAGGGCGGTCTCGGGCTGTGGAAACAATCTTTACCGGGGATGGGCGAAAGTGACGAGATTTGGATTTTTGGGATTAAAGTTCCATATTTGGGATGAAAAACGGACAAATTTGCACTTGTCACAGCGTTGACAGGGATGATTTAAGACTTGATTAGTGACTAATGAAGACGCCTGAAGTACCCGGAAGGTGGGGGCCACAGTTGATTTACGCGATATTCGTTCCTCTCTTCTTCTTCGCATTCGTGCTGGTGTTCAACCCCTATGACATGTTCACTTTCTATGACATGGGAATGGGGCGTTTCACCCTGAACATACTCATGTTGTTCTGCATATCTCTGGTATGTATGGCTCTCACGAGGACAGCCTTATATTTGGTGATGAACCTCGCGAAGGTGAAGATATCATGGTTCTGGTATGTGGTGTGGTGCCTTGCCGAGATCATGATAATCTCGCAGTTCCATACACTCTACAGCTCACTGATGCTTCATACATGGTACCTTTCTGCTCTCGACGATTGCGTGAAGTTCAATTATACCATCCTGGTGTTCCCCTACGTGATCATCACTCTCTCTCTTCTCGTGAATGATCTGAGAAATGATACTGCCGGAGGTGCGGAGTCAGACGAGTCTCTTCTCCGATTCCATGACGAGAACCAGAAACTCAAGCTCGTCATCGCTGCGCCTGCGGTGCTATATCTTCAGTCTGAGGAGAATTATGTGCGTATCCACTACCTGGAGTCCGGCAAGCTGAAGAATTACGTGCTCCGAAATTCCATGAAGAGCCTCGAGGATAATCTTGCATCGCATGGCCTGGTTCGTTGTCACAGATCCTATGTCATAAATTCAAAGCATGTCAAGGTGCTCAAGAGAGAGGCGGAGGGAGTCATACTTGCCCAGCTTGATGTTGACGGAACTGCTCAGATTCCTGTATCCAAAAGGTATTATGACCAGATAAGTGCTCTCCTTTCTTAGGGATTTTTTGATTTTTAGGGCATTTTTATTTGGGGATTAAAAATATCTGCGTATATTTGCATTCCCATTTCGGGAGCTTAGCTCAGTTGGTTCAGAGCGTCTGCCTTACAAGCAGAGGGTCGGGGGTTCGACTCCCTCAGCTCCCACTGATGAAGAAGTTGACCAAAGGTCAGCTTCTTTCTTTTTTACCCCCGCTGCTATCGCAGCTGCCCCGGTGGGGCATGCCGTCTACGCTGCGTTCCGACGGGTGTCTCCGTGGCTCAATTTCCATTTCGCACACTTCGACACGGCGCTGATGCGCCTTGTTATCGACTGGCGTTTTTTGTTATATGTCTGTCGTTTGCGTGCCCAACGGCTTTTTTCGTATATTTGCAATCCTTTACATATAAAACCCTATGAACAGAGTCGTAATAACCGGCATGGGAATATATTCCTGCCTTGGCAAGAGCCTTGACGAGGTGAGGGATTCTCTCTACACTGGAAAATCAGGAATCATACTCGATCCGCTCCGCAAGGAGATGGGCTTCCGCTCAGGTCTTACCGCTTTTCTCGAAGTTCCGGACCTGAAGAAGGAACTTTCCAGGAACCAGAGGGTGTATATGCCAGAGCAGGCCAAATATGCCTACTGTGCGACTCGCGATGCCCTGGCATCTGCCGGCATAACCCAGGATTATCTTGATACCCACGATGTCGGTCTTCTCTATGGAAACGACAGTACGGCTGAGCCTGTATACAAGGCTGTGAATACCATTATGGAAAAGAAGGACACCACCCTCTGCGGTTCGGGCGCCATCTTCCAGTCCATGAACTCTACCGTGACCATGAACCTGGGCTGCATCTTCAAGCTCAAGGGTATCAACCTCACCGTTTCCGGTGCATGTGCCAGCGGATCGCACGCAATAGGCCTCGCGGCTCTTCTTATCCAGAACGGACTTCAGGAGATGGTGGTATGCGGTGGTGCACAGGAGGTGAATCCGGCATCGGTCGGCTCGTTCGACGGCATCTCGGCATTCTCCATCAGGGAGGACGAGCCGACCAAGGCCAGCCGTCCTTTCGATCGTGACAGGGACGGTCTCGTGCCTGGCGGCGGAGCTGCTACCGTCATACTCGAGAGCTATGAATCTGCGATCAGAAGAGGCGCACCTATCATCGCAGAGGTGCTCGGATATGGATTCTCAAGCAACGGAGACCATATTTCTTCTCCTAACGTCGAGGGCCCATCTAAATCCCTTATGATGGCGATTCGTCGTGCCGGAATCGATATCCGCGAGATCGGATACATCAATGCCCACGCTACCTCTACCCACGTCGGTGATGCAAATGAGGCAAAGGCAATCTACAATGTCTTCGGGGATCAGCGCACCGAAGTCACGAGCACGAAGTGCCAGACCGGACATGAGATGTGGATGGCGGGTGCCAGCGAAGTCATCTATTCCATTCTCATGATGAAGGGAGGATTCATCGCCGGCAACATCAATTTCGAGAACCCGGACGAGGATTCGGCCAAGCTTCTGATCCCGTCCCACACCATAGAGAAGGGCTTCGATACCTTCCTCTCAAACTCCTTCGGATTCGGAGGAACCAACTCAACCCTGATAATCAGGAACCTCTAGATGGAACGCAGCGCCATAGTCATTGGCAGCGGACTCGGAGGTCTGCAATGCGGTCATATCCTTTCCCGTCATGGATGGAAGGTGACCGTACTCGAGCAGCACAGCACCATAGGTGGCTGCATGCAGTCCTTCCGCAGAGGCTCCGCGACCTTTGACACCGGACTCCATTTCGTCGGTGGAGCAGGTGAGGATGGCGGTCTTGAAAGTCTTTTTGCGGACTTCGGTCTCATGGAACTGCCATGGAAACGTCTCGACGGCGAGGAGGTCTGCATTGGAGGACAGAGTTTCTTTCTCCCATCAGGTTATCCTGCCTATGAGGAGGCCTTGTGCGGCTATTTTCCGTTGTCGGCAGGCGAAATCAAGGACTTTGTGCTTCAACTCAGACAAGTTGACGGACATCCTGAGTATGTGGAGATGAACGCATACTCATGGCTTTGCAAGACCATTTCGACCCCTCTGCTGAGGAAGGTGGTTTCGGGTACGTCGCTCAAGATGGAGCTCGACGCGAAGAGGCTTCCGCTGTATACTTTCGCGAGGATAAATGATGCCTTCATCAGGTGTTCATGGCGTCTTTGCGGAGGTGGAAGCCAGATGGCGGATAAGCTCGCGGAGGACATACGTTCGATGGGCGGAGAGGTGCTCACTGGCAAGAAGGTCATTGCCCTGGAAAGCAATGGCGGAGCGGTATCCGCCGTTCTGACAGATGATGGGGATCGCTATTCCGCAGATGTGGTGGTGTCGGACATACATCCTTCATCTCTGGTGTCTATGACGGATGGGCTGAGAAAGATATATAGGACGAGGGTCGCGAGTCTGGAGAACACCAGAGGCCTCTCTACAGTCAATATACGACTTCATGGCGGAGCTGCTGCCGTAGAGAACCGAAGCATATATGTGCATTCGGAAGATGCTGATCTCTGGAATCCACGCACAGATGTTCTCGAGACAGTGGGAATCAGTTTCGGGGAGGGAACGGTCGACCTTATGACCAGGACGGAATACGCGTCGCGCGATGAACTCGTGGGCCGCTGTGTCGATTTCGTGTCCGGCAGGCTGCCATGGCTCAAGGGTGCGATTGATGCCGCGTACGTCAGCACGCCTTCCACCTATGAACGCTATACCGGTACTCCTGGAGGTTCTGCGTATGGCTTGGTGAGGGATTGCGGAGATATCATGAGGACCTCGCTTTCAGTAAGGACGCCGTTGGCAAACCTATATCTGACTGGTCAGAACATCGGAATACACGGCGTGCTTGGGGTGACCAAGTCGTCATATCGTACATGTGAAGAAATATTAGGAAAGAATATATGAAATACGCATTGGTAACAGGAGGCAGCCGCGGAATCGGACGTGCGGTGAGCCTCAAGCTTGCATCCATGGGCTATACTGTCCTTGTGAACTATGTCTCCAACGAAGCGAAGGCACAGGAGACCGTAGACCAGATCAAGTCAGAAGGTGGCGACGCACAGTTGCTGAAGTTCGATGTCTCTGACGCGGAGCAGACTCGTGACGCCATCACCGCATGGCAGCAGGCGCATCCTGAAGATTACATCGAGGTCGTAGTCAACAATGCCGGAATACGCAGGGACAACCTCATTGTGTGGATGTCTCCTGAGGATTGGGGCAAGGTGATCAACACCAATCTCGGTGGCTTCTACAACGTGACTTCGCTCCTTATCAAGCCCATGCTCATGCATAGGTTCGGCCGCGTGATCAATATGGCCTCCCTGTCAGGACTCAAGGGAATGACAGGTCAGACCAACTATTCGGCTGCCAAGGGTGGTCTCATCGCTGCGACCAAGGCTCTTGCCCAGGAAGTTGCACGCAAGGGTATCACAGTCAACGCTGTCGCTCCTGGCTTCGTGAGGACGGACATGGTAGACGGTCTCGACGAGGCTGAGCTCAAGAAGCATATCCCTATGAACCGTTTCGGCGAGCCTGAGGAGGTCGCGAATCTCGTCGGCTTCCTCGCATCCAAGGAGTCATCGTACATCACCGGAGAATGCATCTCTATCAACGGCGGACTCTATAGCTAGTCGCTGTATTTTGCCTTGAGCAGAACGAAAAAAGATGCCGACCCTTTTGGGCCGGCATCTTTTATTTATTGACAAATATTATTCGTCGATACCCTCGATAGTCTCGATGTTGCCTTCAGCGTCGAAGGTGAGCTCGCAGACCTTAAGGCTGCGGAGCCATGACTTGCCGCCAGAAGGAACGCTGTCGTGATGGAAGAGGTACCACTTGCCCTGATACTCGATGATGGCGTGGTGAGTGGTCCAACC
>NZ_JBAEER010000116.1:0-21268 GCF_056207615.1 Candidatus Cryptobacteroides sp.
TCCATCATCTTCGAGGAGTTCGACGAACAGTATATCTATTTCTTCGCCATTGCTCTCGTCCTCTTCGTTCTCGAGATGCTGATCGGTGAGAGGAAGCACAGAAGGAATCTTTTTGATTGAGTATGAGATTGTACAGACACATATTTGCCCTCGTGGCGGCTTCGCTTGTGAGTCTCAGCGCAATGGCGCAGGCTGACAAGCATGAGGTGCGTCAGGGTAACCGTGACTTCCGCAAGGAGAACTACAAGGCTGCGGACGTGGATTACAGGAAGGCCATCCTCCGTGACTCCACCTCGTTTGCCGCCAACTATAACCTTGCGAATACGCTCTACAAGATGGCAGGCGGTCAGCAGGCCCAGGGCGGAATGGAAGAGGCGGACAAGTATTACAAGGCAGTCGAGGGGCAGGCTTCGGTCTCTGCCTACGGTGCTGACTATTGGTTCAACGTCGGTGATGCGGCTCTGGCATCGAAGAATTATCAGCAGGCGGTGGATGCCTTCAAGAAATCGCTCCTGATGCGCCCGGAGGATATCGACGCGAAGGAGAACTACATCTACGCGAAGAAGATGCTCGAGGACCAGCAGCAGAATGGAGGCGGTGGTGACAATGACCAGAATCAGGATCAGAACCAAGACCAGAACGACAATCAGGATGATCAGAACCAGGACCAGAATCAGAATCAGGATCAGAATGGCGATGGAGACCAGGATAAGAACGACCAGAACAAGGACGACAACGACGGTCAGAATGATCAGAACAATCAGAACGACCAGGATAGGCCACAGCAGCAACAGCCTCAGCAGCAGGGCATAAGCCCTCAGCAGGCTCAGCAGATGCTCCAGGCCATCCAGGCTAAGGAGAAGGAGACTCAGGACAAGGTCAACAAGGAGAAGGCCGCTGTCCTCAAGTCAAGGCAGAAAGAGAAGAATTGGTAAGATGATGAAGAGAATCCTATTCATATTGGCGGCGCTTCTGCCGCTTTCGGTATTTGCGCAGGACATCAAGGTCAGTGCGCCGAACCTCGTGGCTGCGGACGAGCAGTTCAAGATCACCTTCTCGATCGAAGGCGATGGCAAGCCGTCCGACTTCAGCTGGAACAGCGGCAACGATTTCCAGCTTGTGTGGGGACCTCAGAAAGGCTTCTCCTCATCGACCAGCATAGTAAACGGAAAGGTAAGTTCTTCGAGCACGAGCACATACACCTATATCCTCATGCCTAAGGCTGCGGGCAAGTTCACCCTTCCTGCGGCTACCGCCAAGCTCAAGGGTAACACCATCAGCTCGTCACCTATCACCCTCGAGGTGGTTTCCGGAGGTGCGGCAGCTGGGGCGCAGCAAGGCGGTCAGCAGTCTTCGCAGCCTCAGCAGAATCAGTCCCAGGTAGGGCAGGTCAGCGGTGAGGATCTCTACATGAGGCTCATGCTCAGCAGCAACAGCGCGGTCGTAGGACAGCCTGTGACTGCGACCATCAAGCTCTTCCAGAGGGTGGATATCGCAGGCTTCGACGATGCGAAGTTCCCTTCCTTCAACGGATTCTGGAGTCAGGATGTCACTCCTCAGGGCGACATCCACTTCACCAGGGAGAAGGTCGGTGACCAGATCTACAATACTGCGGTCATCAGACGCTATGTGATCATCCCTCAGATGGCGGGAGACCTTACCATCGATCCTTCGGAACTCGTGTGCAGGATATACCAGAAGGTTCCGAGCCGCGGCAACAGCATCTTTGACGGATTCTTCGATGACTATACCACGATCCGCAAGCGTATCACCACACCTGCCACAAGGCTCCATGTGACTGCTCTTCCGGGCGGTGCTCCGGCATCATTCGGCGGCGGAGTGGGTGAGTTCAACATCAGCGCGAAGCTCAACAAGGACTCGTTCTCGACCCACGAGGCGGGCTCTCTCATCGTGACTGTCAGCGGACGCGGAAACGTCGCTCTTCTCGAGGCTCCGAAGATCAACTTCCCTCCTGACTTCGAGGTATATGACACCAAGGTGACAGAGAATGTGGACAAGGCTTCAGGCAGCACCACCGGCAGCAAGACCTACGAGTATCCGTTCATCCCTCGCAGCCACGGAGATTTCGAGATCGACCCGATCCAGTACTCGTACTATGACATCAGCAAGGGCAAGTATGTGACCCTCGAGACCGAGGCCATCCCGTTCACCGTGCTTCGTGGAAACGACAGTGACGCAACTTCAGGCTCCGCTCAGGGCGTGGTCGTCCCAGGTGTGGCGAAGAAGGGCGTGAAGAACCTCGGCGAGGACATACGATACATCAATACCAAGAAGCCTTCTCTCAGCGCGAAGGGCGATTTCTTTGCAGGATCAGGACTCTTCTGGACCCTCATGGCACTTCTTTCCGCTGCGGCTGCGGCGACGTGGGCTGTTCTCAGGAGCATGTACTCAAGGCGTGCAGACGTCGTCGGAACGAAGACCAGAAAGGCTACCAAGATGGCTATGAAGCGTCTCAAGCTTACCGAGACCTTCCTCCAGCAGAACCTCTATACCGCATTCTACGAGGAACTCCACAAGGCTCTCCTCGGATTCGTATCCGACAAGCTCAACATGCCGGCTACAGACCTCTCGAAGGACAATATCGCGGAGAGGCTTACCGCTGGCGGAGCAGATGCGGCGACCGTCGCATCCTTCATCGAGGTGCTCGATGCATGCGAATACGCACGCTATGCTCCGGACGCTGGTCATGACGCCATGCAGGCACATTACCAGAAAGCCATCGACACCATCTCCTCAATTGATTCCAGCATGAAGAAGAACAATACGACGAAGGGCACCATGGCAGTGATCGTCGCCATGCTCATGATGCTTCCTCTTTCTGCCTCAGCACAGCAGTCAGACTATATCGAGACTCAGTGGGAGAATGCAGGAAGGGCATACGCGGAAGGCAGGTGGACAGAGGCTCTCGAAGGATGGCATGCCATCGACGAGGCAGGGCTCCAGTCTCCTGAACTCTACTACAACATAGGAAATGCCTGGTATAAGTCAGAGTCCTATGCGAAGGCGATACTCTACTACGAGAGGGCACTCAAGCTCGATCCTTCATATTCAGACGCGAGGTACAATCTCGAAGTCGCCAAGGCTTTCGTGCAGGACGATATCGAGCCTGTTCCGGAGTTCGTGCTCAAGACCTGGTGGAGAAAGCTCTGCTACGTCACCGATTCTACCGCGTGGGCAGTGCTGGCGATACTCTTCTTCGCCCTCACCCTCGCGATGGTGCTCCTCTTCCTCCTTGCACCCGCATCAGCAGGCAAGAAGGTGGGATTCTTCACCGGCATAGCAGCTCTTCTTCTCACGGTAATGGCCCTGAATTTCTCTATCCAGCAGAAGCATGACTGGTTCAAGGCGGACAGCGCCATCGTGATGAGACCGGTTGCTCCTGTCAAGAGCTCTCCTTCATCGGAGTCGTCATCAGACCTCTTCGTACTCCATGAGGGTACAAAGGTTCAGATACTCGACAATGTCGCAGAGTGGACGAATATCGAGCTTGCAGACGGACGTCAGGGTTGGATAAGGACCGAAAGTCTGGAGATTATCTAAGATCTTTCAGCTTGCGCCTGCCGGCCCATCCGAAGACGACCAGCCTGTCGAAGGTCGCGAGGAGGCCAGGGAGAACCAGGAGGATGAGCACCAGGGCCACGAATGCACCGACCGAGATACATCCGACGATCGCGGAGATCGTTGGGTCATTGACCAGCAGCGACATCACTCCAGGGGCTACGACCATGATCAGGCCGGAGGTCATGATCGTGTTGATCGAACCCTTGTAGGCCTCCTTCATGGACTCATGGATGTCGAGAGTCTTCCTCTTCTCCTTGTAGTAGTTTGTGTAGAGTATACCGTAGTCTATGGTCGCTCCCATGAGTATGCTCTGGGAAATAAGATATGCGAGATAGAGCATGGTGTTGCCGCCGAGGCCGCTGAAAATCACGTTCACGAATACGCTGGTCATCACCGTCATCACCAGTATTACAGGGACGATGAGCGACTGGAAGGTGAAGGCTACGATGAGGAAGATAGAGATGATGGTGAGCCAGGTCACGAGGTTCATCTCGTTCCTGAAGTTGTTCCTCATCTCGTCGAACATCACTGATTCTCCTACCATGAAATGCTCCTTCGTGAGGATGTCAGATCCGTATCGGTCAATCTTCTCGATGAAATCATAGGTGGCAGGGGACTCGTCTGGAAGATTTGCGAACACGACTGCGATAGAGTGGTTCTTGTTCTTCATCATGCCCACGCCTTCCTCTATGACTCCGTTCATCTGCTCGAAGCCGTTGCGGGTCTCCTCGTCGACGAAAACAGAGAAAGCATCATTGTTGATGATGGCCTCCGAGAGGAAGTCAATGATGTCCTTTATGCTCATCTTCCACTGCTCGTCATACTGCTTTACGCTGCCGTAATAGGTGTAGAGCATCTTCACGAGGTCAGGATCGATCTCTTCGCCGAGCTCCTTGAAGTTGTTCGCCATCTGGGTCGCAGTGTAGGTCTTGCCGGAGTACATCATATTGGTGAACATCTCCTGACGAATCTCATCCGGACTCTTCTTCTTTACCGGCTTTGCCTTGCGCACAGGGATAGGTGCTACTTCTGGAGTGTCCTTTACCGCGGCGACCGTGATGCTGCTGTCCGTTGCTACAAGCTCAGGAACCGTTCCGTGTTCTTCCGCCTGAACTTCTGCCACGGTATTCGTTTCAACCGGAACTTCGACCACAGGAGGGAACATCAGGTTCTTCACTGCAGTCTCATCCATGTCATCGACGCCGAGCTTGCGCATCATTCCTGCGATGTCTCCGGCGGAGAGCTTCGCATCGGAATTCGCGGAATCCATCACGCTTATCCTTGACCTCAGCTCGTTCTTCTGGCCTTCGCTGACCATAGACTGGAGAGCCTTGCGGTTGAAGAGGTCGTCGTTGAGGAAGTGGACGTATTCGATAGGGGTCATCGACTTGCTCTTGCTGAAGGAGAATACCATCCTGGTCTGGGTAGGTGTTGATCCTACGAACTTGCCCATCGCCTGAGCCGCAAGCTTGGTGTTCAGCATCGTCGTGTCGACGAGGGTCAGAATGTCTGCCGAAAGCTCGTCGTTTCTGCTCTCGTGGAACTTCCTGACGAACTCGATTATCGATATCTCTCCGCTGTTCTTTACTACAGGAATCACGACCTCCACAGGCTTCTCTTCCTGTTTTTCGGCCTCCTTCCTGGTCTCTGCAGGACGGCTCTCCTCCTTGCTTGCAAGCTCGGCTTCAGGGATGGCGTCTTCAGTCTCCTCGAAGAATTTCTCCTCTTCCTCGAGCATGCCGGCAAAGTCCATTCCCGTGAGGTCGTTGAGGAGATTGACCTTCTCCTTCATGCTGTCGTCGATCATGCTGGAGATGAGAGGATTGCTCAGGCAGTGCTCGGTGATGAACTCGGCGAGTTCAGGGAATCCTATGCTCAGCTCATCTTCTCCACCCTCCTTCATGTAATATGCGATGCGGAGGGTCTCCGAAGAAAGGAGGTCAAGCGCAGGAATGTCTGCCATGTCCGGAGCCATTGCACCCGGTGCACCTTCGAGATCCTTGGCCATGTCCATCATCGCGTCGACCATCTCGTCCGCAGTGTACTCCTTGAGAAGGATGGTAGGGTAGGAGAAGATTGACTCCACACCGTCGATGGTGCGTATGCTGTCCGCGAGTTCGTTGACCAGGCCCTCGTCCGCATTGTCGTAGAGCATCACGACGGTGTTCTTGCGAGGGAATACCTCGTCGATGCGCGACTGACCGTTGGTCGAGAAACGTATGGTGGTATTGTGGTGCAGGAATGCCGAACCCACGAAAAGTGCAAGGAACATAACGACGAGCGGGATCCTGAACCTTCCGCTGATTTTACCGAGCATGCCGGTAGGAATACGGAAACCCTTCTTCTCTGTCGCTTCCACAAGCCTGCGGAAGATCAATATCAGGGCCGGAAGTGCCGTGAACGAGCAGATCAGGCTGAATACGACGCCCTTTGCGAGCACTATACCCATGTCCATGCCTATCTTCAGCCTCATGAAGCAGAGCATGAGCAGGCCGACGATGGTCGTGGTGGCGCTGCTAAGGATTGCGGTAGCGGCCTTAGGAATGGCTGAATTCAGTGCTTCGACAGGCTCCATGCCGTTTCTGCGCTCCTGACGGTAGCGATTCATCATCACTATCGAATAGTCCAGGGACAGGACGAGCTGGAGTATGGCAACGATGTAGTTGGTCGTGATAGATACGCTCGGAAGGAAGAAGTTCGTGCCGACGTTGAGCAATATGCCCATGCCGGTGGAACCCATGAAGAGCACAGGCTCTATCCATGACTCGCACATCAGGAAGAGTATGAGCAGGATGAGGATTGCTGCGATGACCATCACCGAGGCCGGCGGAGTGGCACCGTCCTGGCTGGTCTCCACGACCGTTTCCTTGCCCATGTCGCTGTGGATCTTCGCGCCGAGCGCCTTCTGGTCCACCTCCTTCGGCACAGTCAGTTCGAACAGCGTATGCTGCCCGTCCTCGCTGGTCCTGTAGGAGACGGCTTGGACGTCCGGGTAGCTGCCGAGCTTGGCGGCGATCTCCTTCTTCTGGGGTTCAGTATGTGCTCCGAACATCGCTCTGATGTCGGCTCCGTCGATTTCCGAACGTCCGAACTCGTCCTTGAGCACATCAATTCCGTGCTTCATCGGAGAGTCGTCCGGAAGATATTTGGTCATGTCGCTGTTTACGTTCACAAAGGGAATAAGCGCAGCGCAGGCTATAGAAAGCAAGGCCGTTAAGAGCAGCGACGTGTAATAGTTTCGTATGGTAAGTTTCATTCTGTATCCTGTAAGGACGTGCAAAGTTACCTAATTATTTTTATATTTGTAGGACAAGTACTAAACCCCAGGTTACTATGAGATTTAAACCAACTGAATATCAGCTCATCAATGTGGGTACCGGAAGGGTGCTCCAGGATGAGGGATGGACACTTGCGGATCCAGAGGCTCCAGCTCCGTCTCTCGTCAGGGCTGTATACGAGACTAAGCAGTTCACTCCAAGAGAAGACCTCGACGGTCTTTACAGATATGCCAACTGGCTCCCGATCAGCCGTACCTTGAAGAATTCACATGCCCCTGTGACCTACAAGAGCAGGAAGCTTGCGAAGCTCCTCGACATGGACAACCTCTATATCACCTTCTCCGGATACAATCCTAAGATCGGTGCCGGCATGAGCACATGTTCCTTCAAGGAGACTGAGGCCTACTCGGTTTGCGGACGACTTCCTAAGAACAGCGACAAGGTGCTCGTGGTCCAGTCTGCCGGAAACACCGCACGTGCGTTCGCACAGGTCTGCTCAGACAACAGGATTCCTATCGTGATCTGTATTCCTGAGGACAACAAGCACGACATGTGGTTCCGCAAGAAGCTCAACAAGTGCGTGAAGATCGTGGCTGCTCCTGCAGGCTCAGACTATTTCGACGCAATCGCGCTCGGTGAGAAGATCTGTACTGATCCTATGTTCCTCGCAGAGGGTGGCGCAAAGAATGTCGCTCGTCGCGACGGTATGGGTACAACTCTTCTCAGCGCAGTCGAGACCATCGGACGTATTCCTGACGCATATTTCCAGGCAGTCGGAAGCGGCACAGGTGCAATTGCAGCGTGGGAGAATAACCTCAGACTCATCGAGGACGGTCGCTTCGGAAATAACAAGATGAAGATCTTCGTGTCTCAGAACGCGCCATTCACCCTCATGTACGATTCATGGAAGGCTGATTCACGTGCCCTCGTAGACTACTCTCCAGAGCAGTCAAGAAGGGATTGCGAGGTCATCCTTGCCAAGGTTCTCTCCAACAGAAAGCCACCTTACAGCCTTGCCGGTGGACTCTATGACGTCCTCAAGGATACCGACGGAGACATGTACACCGTTACCAACGACGAGATCGTACAGTGGATCATCAAGTTCTTCCAGTGCGAGGGCTATGATATCCTTCCTGCAGCGGCGACTGCTGTCGCCAGCGTTGAGAAGGCACTCCAGGAGGGCAAGATCAAGAAGACCGACACCGTGATGATCAACGTGACCGGTGGTGGTATGCTCATCGCAAAGAACGAAGGCTATGTAGAGAAGGAGCCAGATCTCGTTCTCAGTCCGGACCTTCCTGCTGACGTGATCGTAAAGAAAGTTAAGGCTCTCTTTTAAACCTTTGTGATAGAAACGTGTCAAAATGACATTAATACCAAATCACACTACTATGAAACGTTTTATCTTATCTCTCATGGCAGCAGCTGTGATGTTCATCGCCGGTTCTGCCAATGCAAGTGCTCAGGATTTCAGTTTTGATCCAGCTCAGATGGCTCAGATGCGTGTTGACCATATGAAGGAGACCCTCAAGATCAACAAGGATCAGGCTACCAAGCTTCTCGAACTCTTCAAGAAGGAGTCAGAGGAGATGATGAAGATGTTCGAGGGTGGCGGAATGCCAGACATGAGCAAGATCGAGGAGAACATGAAGAAGCAGGACGAGGCTATCAAGAAGGTCCTCACCGCTGAGCAGTACAAGAAGTACGCAGAGGAGCAGAAGGCTATGCGTGAGCAGTTCGGAGGCGGATTCTAAAAGAATACTGACCTTAACTCCAATAAGAAAGGCGGGGCGTCATCGGGCGCTCCGCCTTTTTGATGCAATTCGCTACCGCTGCACCGCTCCTAGAGAGCTGCAAGCTTTTCGGCTGCGGAACGGGCGATCTTGCCAGTCTCGGTCATAGGAATCGCAGGGACGTATAAGACATCCTTCGGCACCTCATAATGATCCAGGTGCGAAAAGGCTTCTTTGAGTGCGTCCTCAGCTGCGGGAGCTCCGGCGATCAGCAGCACAGCAACCTCTCCGAACTTCGGATCCTTGCGCCTGGAGATACAGAACGGCGTAGACAAGAACGGGCGAAGCCTGGCTTCTATCTTCTCTATCTGCAACTTCACTCCGCCGGAGCATATCACGTTGTCCCTACGGCCCAGGATACGGAAACGTCCGTCCTGGATATCCGCGAGGTCGTTGGTCTCAAGGATGCCGTCATGTACCAAAGGCGCATCGATGGTCAGGCAGCCGTCCGGGTTCATGGCAATGCTGACATTGTCGAAAGGCTCATACCATTCGCTGGCATCGGGCCCGTTCAGCCTTCTTAAGGCAATGTGGGACAAGGTCTCGGTCATACCGTACGTGCTCCAGATGGCTCCTTCCGAATCCAATTCGTCGATGGCTTCCTGGAGCTCAGCAGAGATTGCTCCTCCGCCGATGATCAGGTGCCTTATCTTCCGAAGGATATCTCTTTCACGAGGCTCCTGGAGAGAGCAGAAAAGCTGGGACGGAACCATTGCGGCGAAGTCCGGCGTCGTCTCCGGGAGAGCAGCCAGCGGATGGTTTGACGGTTCTACCTGAATGAGCTCCAGCTTGCGCTCGAGACTGCGTACCACCATCATCTTGCCGGCGATGTAATCCAGAGGGAGGCAGAGCAGAGCCTTGTCTCCGGGTACGAGACCGAGGAAATCGCAGGTGATGCGTGCAGAATTCATCATCCTGGTCTTCTCAACCCACATAGGCTTGGGCGTGCCGGTGCTTCCGCTGGTGTGCACCAGCAGCCTGGCATCGGGAGATTCCCACTGGGATATGAATTCCTTCAAGGTCATGATCAATTCTTTCTGAGCCAAAGCTGATGGCCTCTGAGTTCCACTCCCTGATCGATATTGTCTGTGTAGAGGAGGCCGGTTCCGAGTCCCTGCGCGAATTCCACCTTCGGGCCATAGGCGTGAGCCGCGAGGAGCGCGACATTGCGCAGCCCGACATTGCTCTCCAGCGCCGAGGTTATCCATGAACCTATGCCACGGGCAGCGGCTTGCTCTATCCAGTCCATGCTCCCGGAAATTCCTCCGTGGAGGGTCGGCTTGATCACTATGTACTGAGGATGTATGCTTTCAAGCAGCGCGACACGCTCTGAGGCATCGTTCACTCCGATGAGCTCCTCGTCCAGGGCGATAGGAACCGGAGTCTGGCTGCAGAGGCGGGCCATGGCCTCCCATGTCGCATCCTCTCCTTGCTGCCATTTCGCCAGTATGGGCTGCTCGATCGAGTGAATGTCCAGCAGAGAGAGCTGGTCCAGCTTCCCGGGCGCATCTTCGGGGGTGAATCCTCCGTTCGCATCCACGCGCAGCTGCAGGCTGTCGGCAGAAAAACGGGAACGAATCATGCGGAGCAGCTTCAGCTCGTCCTCCCAGTCTATGGCTCCGATCTTGAGCTTGATGCAGCGGAATCCCATCTCCAGCTTGGCTTCGACCTGAGCCGCCATGTCCTCGAACGGAGCCATCCATATCAGGCCGTTCGCCGGAATTCCTTCCTCTCCGCGTGCGAAGGGAGTGTCGTACAGCTGCGGATTCTGGCTGCAGCCATGGAGAGCCGACTCAAGCGCGAAAAGCAGAGCCGGGAATGGACGAAGGTACTCGGCGTAGTCCTCGCTTGCAAGAGCCTCGTCGACGAGACGACGCACAGTAGCCGCATCCGGATATGAACCCCGGTCGCATGAAAGATCCGGCAGCGGGGCACATTCTCCCAGACCTACACGTCCGGTGGACTCATCCTCAAGCCTGAGAATGAAGATCCGGTGCTCGGTATAGGCCCCTCTGGAAGTCCGTGCGGGCTTCTTGAAGTGCAGGGTGCGCTCTTCGACGTCGATTCGCATGGTCTATGGGATTAGAGGGAACTTTCCCCAATCTGGTTTGCGTTTCTCCAAGAATGCGCGGCCTCCTTCCTGAGCTTCGTCGAGCATGTAATAGAGGGCAGTGCAGTCTCCGGCGAGCTGCTGGATTCCGGCTTCTCCGTCGAGCTCTGCGTTGAGGCCCATCTTTATCATGCGAAGCGCGAGCGGCGACAGCTCCATCATGTGCTCTGCCCATGCGATGCACTCCTTCTCCAGCTCGGCAAGAGGCACGACCTTGTTCACCATGCCCATCTGCTCCGCTTCTGCGGCAGTGTACTGACGGCACATGAACCAGATCTCGCGGGCCTTCTTCTGACCCACTATGCGGGCAAGGTATGATGCTCCGAAACCGGCGTCGAAGGAACCGACCTTAGGACCGGTCTGGCCGAAGCGCGCGTTCTCCGCAGCGATGGTGAGGTCGCACACGAGATGCAGCACATGGCCGCCTCCGATGGCATATCCGTTCACCATGGCGATCACCGGCTTCGGCAGCCTGCGGATCTGCATCTGCACGTCCAGCACCGACAGGCGCGGAGTGCCTTCCTCGTCGATGTATCCGCCTCGTCCCTTCACGTTCATGTCACCTCCGGAGCAGAATGCCTGGGTACGGAGCCATTCCTCCTCGCTCTGGCCCGGAAGACGCGGCGTCTCGGCACCGGTCAGCAGCACCACGCGGATATGCTGAGCTTCGCGAATGATGCTGAAGGCCTGCGACAGCTCCGCGGTCGTAAGAGGGGTGAAGGCATTTCTATATCTGTATCGGTTGATGGTAACCTTTGCGATTCCGTTGTACTCCTCGAGGATGATCTCCTTGAATGGATGCATTATTGTCCACATACGATATACTTGTATAAGCGTTTATATTCAGTTTCGTCAGTTTCTGCCGAGGTGCTCACTTCGAGCAGAAGAGGTCTGTCCGACTCGTCGTTCACGAGCCATTCCAGGCCATCCTCAAGGCTGGCTCTGTCCGTGGCATGCCGGTAGCCGAGCCTGTGCTCCTCGCAGGCACCGCATGCTGAGGTCTCGTGGCCTCCGGATATCATGCTGTCGCGGACCGGGCTCTTCCCGAGGCCGTCCAGAGTGCGGAAGATGGCGCCCTGGCCGTTGTTGAGCAGGAGAATTCGAAGATTTCCTCCCAGTTGCTGCCAGAGGGCGTTCTGGTCATAGAAGAAGCTGAGGTCTCCGATCACGCAATAGACGCGACGGTTCTTGTCTGCGAGAGATGCACCAGCAGCGACGCTGAGCGAGCCCTCGATTCCGTTCAGACCTCTGTTGCAGTGGCAGTAACCTTCTGCATACAAGGCGGCAAGACGGACGGACATGCTGTTGGCATAATACATCAAGGCTCCGTCCCTGCGCGCTTGCTCCTCGAAACGGCTTACTGCCATGAGCTGGGAGTAGGCAGGAGAAAATCCCGCCTGGCGTGCAGCGACGTCCTGGCGCAGCCCGTTCCACAGATTGATGAATTTATCTTTGGTCACGTCGGAAGTCTGTTCTGAAAGGCTCTGGAGCACATCCTGGGCGGTGGCGTGAATGAGCCAGTCCGTTTGCTGGGAGATGTCCCTCAGCCTTGCATCTTCGCTGATGAGGATCTGAGTGGTCTCCGCTGGCAATGCGCGAAGGAACTTGCGTAGACGCTTGCTGACTGTGTGTCCACCCACGAAGAGCACCCAATCCGGGCGGTATGATTCTGTGCTGGCATCCGGTGTCGCGAGCATCTGGTCCGTGTATGATGCCGGCAGGCCTTCCATCGAGATCGGCTCCGAAAGGATCACTGCTTTCTCCATGAGCGCGGCTATGTCTTCGGCAGCCATTGCACTTTCCGGTGGCAGCTGTCCCATCACGACCATAGGACGGTGTGACGTCTCGTACGAACTCATGATTGCTCTTCGGACGCATGCATCACCCCAACTTCCCCAATGCACCATCCTTTCGTCGGGAAGTTCCTCGACGGTGAACTCGAAAAGAGGCTCGGAGAGGGGCACGTTGATGTGGACGGATGGATGGTCCGGGAGCATGTTCCTCAGGATGGCCTCGTTCACCAGGCGGTTGCAATACCAAGCCTGGGTCGCGTCTTCTCCTACCTCCGGCAGTGAAACTGAAATCGCGGCGAAGCTTCTCAGAGCCTGCGGTTGAGGCATGGTTTGGCCGTCCAGCTGGTCTACCCATGCTGCAGGGCGGTCGGCGCTGATCACGATGATACCCTGATGCTGATAGCTTGCTTCCGCAACCGAAGGAAGCAGGTTGAGCAGGGCAGAACCGCTCGTCACGCAGACGGCTACCGGGGACTTGCACTGCTGCCTGAGTCCCAGGGCCACGAAGCCTGCTGAGCGTTCGTCAGTCGCAGGATGGCAGATCAGCGCGTCGCACTGGCTGAAATTGTGGACCAGGGCGGCGTTCCTGCTGCCCGGGCACACGACCACATGGCGAACTCCGTGCTTGACGAGCAAGGCGGTGAGTATGTTTACGTTCTTCTTATTGCAATACATTCTGGATGGTCTTCATTTTAGATTCTGTCTCTATCCATTCCGACTGGCATTCGCTTCCCGGCATGATTCCGCCACCGGCATAGAGCACGGCGTCGGTTCCGTTCTCCGAAGACGAAAGTTCCGCACAGCGCAGGGACACATAAAGGTGTGTCTCGCCCTGGATGTCCACCGGACCAGCGAAGCCGCTGTAGTAGCGCCTGTCCAGTCCTTCGTGCTCCGAAATGAAGTTCGTCGCCTCAGTCTTCGGCATTCCGCATACCGCCGGGGTGGGGTGTAGCTGCTGGACGAGCTTTCCAAGTGTGAGGCCCTGGGCCAGGTGGAATCGGAAATCGGTGCGCAGATGGACCAGGTTCCCGGCGCGCATGCTGACCGGACCGTCCTTCAGCACGCCCGGACATGCGTTGGCGAGTATGTTCTCTATGTACTCTTCGACCACATGCTGCTCCTGCTTGTTCTTTTCGCTCCAGTCCAGATGTCCTTCCTGGAAAGGCATCGTTCCTGCGAGTGCGACGGTGTGGAGGCTGCGGCCCTTGCCGTCAAGAAGGATTTCCGGAGATGCGATGAGCCATGTTCCCGAAAGAGGCGTGGAAAAGAGCATGACCATGAGCCTCGGATACAAGTGGCATGCGCGCTCGAAGAGGATACGCATGGACATGGGGTCATTCAGGTTCTGCGGCACCCTCATCGTCATTTTCTTGTTGCGGGCGAGGACCAGCTTGAGACATTCGCCGCTCTCCACTGCACCATGGAACGCCTCGAAGGCCGATACATACTGCTGGCTCGGAATGGTCGAGCCCTGCAGGTCGGCGTCGCTGGTCTGCACGATGCTTGGCACCAGCCTGCGTGTGGTGGTGCTGTCCGGCTGTATCAGCAAGGCCGGAGTGTCTGCGGACCTGCTGAAGGGAACCAGGACGAAGCCCGGAAGGTCTCCGAGCGTGTCCAGGCTCTCAAGTATCAAGGGGGCCTGCTCCGACTCCATCAGGGTGTAGGTGTCGGCGTAGGGTAAGCGGTAGAATGCGTAGGAGAGCGTTGACATGGCTAGAGCGGTTTCACGAAATTGGTGACGGTGACCGTGCTGACCAGACGTCCGTCTTCATTGCTGACGTCCACCCTCCATACATGGGTCTGTCCTCCTTTGTGGATCAGCTTTCCAAGCGCAGTGACGGTCTCGCCCTCCTTGGCGGAATGCACATGGTTGGCGTTCACGTTGATACCGACGCACTTGCAGTCAGGACACAGTGCAACTGAACCCACGCCGGCAAGGGTCTCGGCCAGGGCAAGTATCGCTCCGCCGCTGAGATAGCCGAAGGGCTGTGTTACACGTTTGTCCACATGGAGCCTGCCCATGCAGCTGTCAGGTTCCGGGGTCGAAATGAATTCCATGCCGACCGTGTGCTCGAATCCCTGGCTCTTCTGTATGCGTTCGTTGATAAGGTCTATGTTCATCGGATATTACCGCATTTTAATACATTACGCTAATATAGTCAATTTTTCAGTATCTTTACCCAGCTATTATTACAATGACCATGAAAGGACCTCAAACCGAAAAGATCAGGGCATTGTTCGATTCCATCGCAAAGGACTACGACAAGCTCAACCATATACTTTCCCTCGGAGTGGACAAGACCTGGCGCAAGCGCGCCATCAAGGTCATCGCGGAGGACCGCCCCCAGCAGATACTGGACGTCGCCTGCGGTACGGGAGATTTCAGCATAGAGATTGCGCAGCATACCAATCCTGAGACCATAGTCACCGGACTTGACCTTTCTTCCGGCATGTTGGAGGTCATGGACCGCAAGGTCGCAGAGGCTGGCCTTTCCGGACGCATCTTCACCCAGCAGGGTAACTCCGAGGCCATGGACTTTGCCTCCGATTCCTTCGACAGGGTCACCATAGCCTTCGGCATACGCAATTTCGAGAACAGGGAAGTGGCACTCAGGGAGATACTCCGCGTGCTGAAGCCTGGTGGAAGGCTCGTCATCCTGGAGCTCTCAGTGCCTTCGAATGCTGTCCTCAGGTGGTTCTACAAGCTTTATTTCATGAAGGTTCTGCCGTGGATCGGAGGCGTCGTTTCGGGAGAGAAGGCTGCTTACAGCTATCTTCCGGCTTCGGTTATCAAGTTCCCGGGCAAGGAGGAATGGATGTCCATAATGAGTTCCTGCGGGTATCGAGATGTTAGGCACAAGGCCTTCACTTTCGGAATCTGCCGCATGTACACGGGAGAGAAGTAAGATGACAGTAAAGTCCTGCCTGAAATCGATGCGCCTGCGAACACTTCCTCTGTCGCTCGCGGGAATCATAGCCGGCATCAGCCTGGCTTCGACTTGCGGTCCGTTGAATGTCCCGACCGTGGTAGCCCTCGTACTGACAACGGTTTTCCTCCAGATACTCTCGAACCTGTCCAATGAGCTGGGAGATACCTTGCACGGTACGGATACGGAAGAGCGAATGGGCATGCACTATTCGCTTCAGGATGGGGAGATGACCATTCCTCAGATGAAGAAGCTTATCGCCGTGATCGCTGTCCTGTGCTGCGTGTGCGGCCTCACGATGATATATTTCAGCTTCGGGACGCTTCTGGCGCTCGAACCTGTGGCTCTCATCCTCTTGGGAGCGGCCGCGATATGGGCTGCTATGCACTATACCCTGGGCAAGAATCCTTACGGCTACAGGGGATTGGGCGACATCTTCGTCTTCATCTTCTTCGGCCTTGTCGCGACTCTCGGTGCCGCATATGTCTGCACACATAGCTTTTCGCTCGTTTGGCTGCTTCCTGCCGCGGCTTTCGGCTGCTGGAGCGTGGGCGTGCTGAACGTGAACAATATCAGGGACATGATCACCGATGCTGCGACGAGGACGACGGTCGCGATCAAGCTTGGCGCCAGGAATGCACGTATATACCACAGCCTCTTGCTCGGCTGTGGGTGGCTCCTTCTCCTGGCATACTCGGTCGCAGCCTCAAAGGGGCTGATGTCATATCTCTATGTCCTGATGATTCCGCTTACTGCCCTTCACCTTAAGGCTGTCTGGACAAAAAGCGGCAAGGCGCTCGATCCTATGCTCCCTATGCTGGTGATGACCACCTTTGCGGTGGCACTGCTCTTTACCCTGGGGAACTGTATAGGTTAATTTTCCCTTGTCTTATCGGAGGCAGGCCTTTACCTGGTCTGCGATTGCGCGCATTCCGGCCTGGGATGGGTGTCCCATCTGCTTGTCGATGTCGTGGAGGTCAAGGCACTCGATCTTGTAGTGCTTGCATACGGTGTGGACAGACTCGTTGATCTCGTCGCTGAGCTCGGAGTTGAGCATGAAGAGTATCCTTGCCTTCGGGTAGAGGGTCTTGAGCTCGTCACACATCTTTGCCATCGCTGGCCTGAAGGTGTAGAGGTCCTCGTTGGTCCACTTCTTCCACTTGTAATCGCCGATAGGGGCTCCGCACCATGCGTCATTGGTACATCCGCATACGAGTATGATGTCCGGATGTCCGAGGTCCGATGCCCTGACGATGAATGACCTGTCCGAGTAGTCGCTGAAGTTGCCGCTGCGGTCCTTGTATCCGCTGAAGCAGATGGTCGCTCCTGAAAAGGCGTTGTTCTTCTCAAGCTTGTATCCCATCTCGTCAATCACCTGGTACCACCAGGTCTGCTCGACCTTCTTCACGTCGTTCTCCTGTGATCCGAGTTCGCTGCCCTCAGCGAAGTACCAGAGAGCATTCCAGTATGGAGAGACCTTTCCTTCGAAGGTGCTGTATGAGTCTCCGAGGATTGAAACGCGCAGCGGTTCCTGTGCATAGGCAGCGGCTGTCGCAGTGAGGGCCACTATGGCCGTAAGGATAATCTTTTTCATAGATGTTGCTTCTTTTGGCCAAATATAGTGAAAAGATGGAATCTCGCAGCAAGGCTTTCGGGCTAAAGCATGCCCATGTCCTTGGTGATGGTGACCAGTTCTGCTGAGTTTGAGGCTCCGAACAGGGTGAAAAGTTTCTTCTTGTACCATTTGATGGTCTCTGGGCTGAGGCACATGGCCTCGGCGATCTGGGCGTTGGTATATCCCTTGGCGATGAGGTCCAGAATCTCCTTTTCCTTCGGCTTGAGATTGATGTCGATCTTCTCCTTTGCCGGGTAAATGTCCTTCATGGTATACTCCAGGACTTCGGCGAGTTCCGTGTTCTCCCTGGTCTTCTGCTTCAGCTTCAGGTATATGAAATACGCCAGAATGGCCATCAGAATGAGGGCTAAGGACGTGAGCAGGGTGACGGTCAGGCGTTTTTTCTGGAGGGCGAGAACCTGTCCGGTGTAATCCAGGCTTTCCATCCTGTACTGCAGTTCCTCGTCTTCGTGGTCTGCGAAATATTTGTTTGCTGCGTTGAGAAATCTCATCGCCTTGGAAGTCTTGTGCATCTCCAGATAAAGGCTTCCGAGTCCCTTGTAGGATGTCGCGACAGCGAGGGAATCCTGAGCGAGCTTGGAGTATTCCAGACTTTCTAGATAGTATTTTTCTGCCAGCTCCAATTCTCCTTCCTCACGCATGGTCTCTCCCATGTTATAATACAGGACGGAGCAGCTGTTGTGCCAGTCATGTTTCTTGAAGAGGATTCCTGCCTTCTCGTAATAGTCCATGGCAACGGAGATGGAATCCATCATGCTGTACAGGTTGCCCAATGTCCCGTACATCTGGGACAGGGCGTTGTCCATGTCCTTCTGGGTATATGTGTTTCCCGAACCGTAGCCCGTCTCTGAGAGCGGCATCTTCTCGACGGCATCCATCGCCATCCTGTAGTAGACGGCCGCGCTGTCGAACTGCTCCTTTGCCCAGAAATGCTGGCCTATGCCTTTTGCTGCACTCTGGATCTTGGAAAGCCACTCCTTGCGCGTTGCAATCCGAAGCAGGGTGCGGGCATAGTACTCGCTCTTGACCCCGTTGGTCTGGTTGAATCCGAGCATCAGTTCCTCCAGGTCTTCGGCAATGTGCTTCAGCTGGTCGTCGCCGGCATTCTCGATGTCCCGGGCGGTCAGCCCCGCCATCACTGTCTCGAGGGAATCCACGTTGTGGCCACGGTGGTCGACATATTCCGCTTCGGCAACCATGCAGAAGCAGAATGTGGACAGGAGTATCAAAAGAATTTTTCTCATGTGGCAAATATAACAATAATGTGTCCCTATTGTCGTAAAATGGACTTTTTTGACTCATTTCCACCCGAACGGGTGGTGTTTTGGAATGTTATAATATTGAATTTTGCCGAGTTCGTTTCCATGCTCATGGATGAGAATATCATTTAAACAGTAACAGTATATGAAACACAACAGAATTTTACTTGTAGCTGTCTTCGCGTTGATTTCATGTGGCAGCTTGAGTGCTCAGAATCTCCTCGGCCGTTTGGCTGAAAGAGCGAAGAATGCGGCAGAGAATGCCGTCGGAAACAAGATTGAGAATGCTATAAACAGCGGCATCGACAAGGCTACCTCAAGGAAGGACGGTAATAAAAGTGCTGAAGCCCAGGCGACAGAAGTGGAGGAGCCAGTAGCTGTCGAGACCGTGGATATGCCAACTGTAAACACTTCTACCGACTTCAAGCGCGGAGACAAGATTCTCTTCCAGGACGATTTCCAGAGCGAGAAGGTTGGCGAGTTCCCTAGCAAGTGGGATCTGCTCGCAGGCAAGGCTGAGGTGAAGCAGTTCGGCAACCAGCTTGCAGTGGAGGTCACCGAGGATGGTGTCATCGCACCGCTCATCAAGCAGGAAGGTGCATACCTCACAGAGGAATTTACTATCGAGTTTGATTTCTACTACTGGGAAAATCCTAAAGAAGGTGTCGGACTGAATGAAATAGATCTTTATCTGATGTACAATGATGACCGCAATGATTTTGATAAATATGATGCTACATGGGCTAGTTTTGGTGTCTGTGACATGCAGCCAAAGGCTTACGAATACCGTACTACAGCTGACAAGCAGATCAAAACCAGCTACGACTACAATCTCTCGAACGGTTGGCACACCGTGCAGTTCTCATTCAACAAGCGTGCTGGCAAGATGTACATCGATGGCAACCGTGTGATGAACGTGCCAAATATGAAACAGCCTAAATGGTTTGCCATCAAAGGCTGCTTTGATTACAACGACCTGAACTTCATCCGTAACGTAGTGATTGCGCAGGGTGCAGTGGAGCTCTATGACCGCAACGCACAGGCCATGACCATCGTAGAGAAGCAGATGGAAGAAACCGGTAAGTTCGTTACCAACAACATCAACTTCGAGACAGGTAAGGCAACACTCCTTCCTGAGTCAATGGAGGAAATCCAGAAGGTAGCTGACTATATGCTCAAGAACAAGTCGGTTCGCTTCGAGGTGCAGGGTCACTGCGACAACCAGGGCTCAGACAAGGTGAATGATCCATTGTCTCAGCAGCGTGCAGAGGCTGTTGTTGCTGCCCTCGTGAAGCTCGGCGTTGACGAGTGGAACCTCCGCGCAGTAGGAAAGGGCTCGCATGAACCAATCGCTGACAACAAGACTGAGGAAGGCCGTGCGCAGAACCGTCGCGTGGAGTTCATCAAGAAGTAATCTGTTTCAATTCTCCCTCTTATCATGAAGAAGATAATCCTTATCATGGCACTGTCTGTAATCGGCAGTTTCAACATGTTTGCTCAATTGACACAAGATGCAGTAATCGCAATGTGTCCTGAACTTCCAAGTGAAACGGATATGATAGATATGGCAGGAAGGCCAGGAGCTTCTGTTGGTGCAGAACCTTACTATCAAAAATTCCATGAAGCTTTGAATGAGGTCAGGCGGAAAAATGAGGAGATGAAGGCAAGGATCCAGCCCAATCGTAAGGCAGAGGAGGCCGCCAGCAAAAGGAAGATAGAAGGAACTAATGTAACCGTAGGGCAACTTGGGAACATGTCCGATGCACAGTTAGAGGCAATGGCTAAGCAGGCTGTGAAAGGTCGTCTCGGTAATCTTGGCATTAGCATGGCTGATCTTGAAGCTGTACAAAGTGGCAAGATGTCAGAAAAGGAACTGGCCGACAAGATGATGGCAAAGGCCACTGGTGGTCTTACCGTTAGCGATGTGGAGTTTATCGATAATAACAACATGTCACCAGAAGAAATAGCACAGTTCATGCAGATGGCTGGTATCGACGAGGGCGTTCAGGCTGCTGCATCTAAAGGAAAGAAGGATGCTGCAACGATGGCTAAGGTTGCCCCTCTTCAAGAGAAGGTTGCCCGACTGACAAGAAGACTAAACGAACTCGGTCAGAAGCCAACCGACCTACGCCGTGAAGCACGAACTGCAGGAATAGACCTCTGGAACCGCTTATACAAGAAACCTGTTGAGACTCTTGAGAAGGAACTTGCAGACCTCGGCGGTTATGATGAAATGAATATAGACAAGGAGCACAACAGAAAAGTGGAAATAAAGCAGGAGCAGCATCAGATATATATAAAGGAATACAACAGCAAATATATTCCTATTTGGCGAAATGCCATCATAGCTGGCCTGAATGTTGTCACGACTGAGTTACCTCCTGTTTATAAAGAGTTGAGAGACACCTATGCTGAGCTATATAAACTGACAGGCGATCCTCAGTTTGATGCTCTCTCAAAACTTAAAGAAGACATTGCCGAAGAATACATGGGGCAGATAGAATTTATCGACAGGTATGACGATGATATAGAGGAACTATATTGAAAAATCTCCTTATTGCTGTTATAGCACTGTTCTTTATCATTCCTTTTGCTCTGCATGCTCAGAAGCCAAAGGAGCTGACTATCAAGACTAGCATTGATAGTACATACGTCTTTGCCTTCGACCTGACAGAATCTCGCTCTGCCAAGGGTGGCATGTGGAACGTGAAAACGGGGAAGGCAGAGACTCCGCAGAACTACACCCAGATAAAGAACGACACCATCGAAGGCAGGCCTGTCATAAGGCTCTACCGCGAGGTGGTGCCTGGCAATTATCCATTGAACAGATGGGAAACATGGGTGATGAAGGAAGGCAAGTGGCTTAATGCAGAAGAAGCAGAAAATGAAC
>NZ_JBAEER010000117.1:0-14943 GCF_056207615.1 Candidatus Cryptobacteroides sp.
AGGACTCCCCTGCACCTCGCTACAACGGAAGGGATGTCGCCGTGATGCTCGCAGCAAGCCAGCCTTCCTGCGGCATCGTGCTCGGTTCCGCGACACCGTCCCTCGAATCGATATACAACTGCCAGAAAGGAAGGTTTGCCCATGTCCCGCTCAAGGAAAGGTTCCACGGAGCAGCGGACTCGGAGGTGGAGATCATCGACACCAAGGCCGAACGCCGCAAGCGCGGAATGATGGGAAGCTTCTCATACAAGCTCATACTCCACGTCAATGAGGCTCTCGACAATGGGGGCCAGGTGATACTCCTGCGCAGCCGAAGGTCATATTCTCCGGTCCTCCAATGCGAGGAATGCGGCGAGATTCCGAAGTGTCCGAAGTGCAACCAGCCGCTCTCGCTCCATGTAGGAAGCAGCGAACGTCTGCTCTGCCATCACTGCGGCTATTCGCAGCGGTATGAGGGCAAATGCAAATGCGGGGGCAAGCTCATCGGACTCGGAGCCGGAACACAGAAGATAGAGGAAGAGGCACGCACTCTCTGGCCCCAGGCAAGGATCGCCAGGCTCGACAGCGACGTGTCGACAGACCATAAGGCTGAGTCCGAGATAATCCGCGACTTCGCCAAAGGTGACATACAGATACTCATCGGAACCCAGATAGTCAGCAAGGGCTTCGATTTCGAAGGAGTATCCCTTGTCGCGGTGCTCCAGGCTGACTCTATGCTCGGAATACAGGACTTCAGGGCGGACGAGAAGGCATTCCAGCTGCTCGAGCAGTTCCGCGGACGCTGCGGCAGACGCGAAAAGAAGGGGCTATTCATCATCCAGACCGCCAATCCGGAGCACCCTGTATATAGCCAGTACATGGAAAGCGAGGAAGACGAAGCTCCCTCCGACATCAGGAGCAAGCTGCTCGAGGAAAGGCTCGACTTCCACTACCCTCCTTACACAAGGGTCATCGACATCCATGTCAATGACGATAACGAGACCAGGGCCTCGCACATGGCAACTTCCCTGGGGAACTCGCTCTTCGTCGCCCTGGACAAGGCCCTCGCAAGCGGCAGCGCAGAGATTACGGGACCTTTCCGCAACAGCATGTCCGTCTCGCTCGCGAAGGACAGGCAGCTGACGGCCAACAAGGAAGCCCTGCTCAGGACGGTCAGGGAATTCGAAAAGACTTACAGATACGACGGCCACATCGTGATCGACGTGGACCCGGCATAGAAAAGATATGGACAAACTCAGCATAAAGGCCTCTGCCGACGGCCTCGAACTCGGCATCATCGCAGTCGGAGCACAGTCTCCGAAGGCTATCGTACAGATTTCGCACGGCATGTGCGAGCACAAGGAGAGGTACATCCCGTTCATGGAGTTCCTTGCCGCCAACGGATATTGCTGTATCTGCCATGACCATCGTGGACATGGAGAGAGCGTAAAGTCGACCGAGGACCTCGGATTCATGTACGAGGGAGGATGGAAAGCCATGGTCGAGGACTGTCTGCTCGTGACCAGGAAGGCGAAGGAGCTCTGGCCAGGACTACCGGTCGTGCTCTTCGGGCACAGCATGGGATCGATGGTCGTACGCTCATACGTGAAGCGCTACGACAGCGAGATCCGTGCGCTCTACGTCTGCGGTTGTCCTAGCTACAACGCTGCTTCCCCTGTCGGAAGGGTGCTCGCAAAGCTTCTGGGATTATGTTCTGGCGGTCACAACCGCCCTAAGATACTCCAGCAGATGTCCTTCGGATCCTTCAACAAGCCTTTCGAGGCAGAAGGTCCGAACGCATGGGTGGTATCGGATACCGAGGAGCGGGCGAAGTACAATGCCGACCCTCTCTGCCAGTACCAGTTCACGTCCAACGGCTTCTACAATCTGCTCGGTCTCTGCATGGACTGCTACGGGAAGAAAGGCTGGGCAATGGGGAACAAGAAGCTTCCGGTGAGGTTCATCTCCGGCGCGGAAGACCCGTGCAGGATCAGCGACGAAGCCCTCGAGAAGGCCGTAGCCGCGATGATGGCGGCAGGATATGAGGACGTGGAGCTCACGACCTACGACGGAATGAGGCACGAAATCCTCAACGAGACGGACAAGGCAGTCGTGTGGAACGACGTGCTCGCCCAGCTGGATGCGTGGAACGTAAGGTAACGATGGACAGAAAAACCAGAGAACTGCTCATAGAATGGGCGGAGACATATAATGACCCTCAATATTTCGAGCAGGACCCTATAGCCTTCCCACGACGCTTTGCCGAGCTGATGAGAAGGGGCGAGGCCTGTCTGAAGGACGTGGAGGTATCTGCGGTGATTTCGGGCCACCTGGCATGGGGACGCCGCGCCATGATAGTCCGGGACACAACACGCGCTCTCGACGAGATGGGGTGGAAGCCTTACGACTATGTGATGAGAGGAGAATACAGAAAGGAGCCCGCGAGCCTGCACCGCACAGTCAAGTGGTCTGAGTTCGCTCAGATATGCGGAAGGCTGAGAGAGTTCTATCTCAGGCACGAAAGCCTCGAAGAGCTGAGGCCGGAGGGCTTCAGGACCGGCATAATCGGCAGCAAGCCTGATCTCAAGGCTCCGAACAAGAAGATACACATGATGAGACGATGGATGGTGCGCGATGACGGAAAGGTGGACCTCGGACTCTGGAAGAACAGCTCAAAGGAAGATCTGATCATTCCGTTGGACGTACATGTCTACGAACAGGCCACCTCACTCGGACTCACCGCAAGGAAGCAGAAAGACATCGTGACCGCAAAGGAAATCACGGACGCGTTCAGGGATATCTTCCCTGGAGACCCATGCAAGGGCGATTTCGCGTTGTTCGGTTACGGAGTGACACATTAGAAGATGAAGAACAGACAATATTATCTCGACACTTTCAAGGTCAGGGAGCAAGACCTCGAGACACTCATCGGAGCAGCGCTTTCCAATGGTGGAAGCTACTCTGACCTGTATTTCGAATACACGACCTTCAACGACATAGTCCTCAGGGATTCTGAAGTGACTGCCGGAGGTTTCCACGTCGACTACGGCGTCGGAATCAGAGTGCTGTGCTCGGAAAAGACAGGATATGCATATTCCGAGAGCACCGCGATGTCCGACATGCTCGCAGCAGCCAAGGCGGCGGCAGCTATTGCAGCGGCCTGTCCATCGGCACCGACTCCTATTCGTGCAGCCGGCCCGTGCAAGGACCCTCATACAGGAAACTGGTATCTGCAGAAGGAATCATGGAGAGCCAGCACCAATGCCGACTTCCTTCCGGTGCTGAAGGAGCTCGAGGCTTGCATAAGGCGCAAGACGGCATCGGTCAGCGACCCGAGCATCAAGGTATCCAAGATCATCGCCAAGATCAGCAGCTCGGAGAGCGACATAATGATGTACAACTCCCTCGGCGAACTCACCTACGACACCCGCCCGCTGGGCAGCATCGTGGCTTCGGTAATCTTCGAGAAGGATGGTGCGACCGAGCAGAAGTCTGCTTCACGCTCGTTCAGGAAGGGGCCTGAGATGTGCGTCGAAGCAGGGCTCATCGAGGAGATAGCAGCAGATGCCGTAGCAGGAATCGAGGACAGGTTCAGGGCGAAAAGGCCAAAGGGAGGTCAGATGCCAGTGGTGATGGCATGCGGAGCATCCGGTATCCTTCTCCACGAGGCCATGGGACATGCTTTCGAGGCCGACTTCAACAGAAAGGGACAGTCCATCTTCACCGGCCGCATCGGCGAGAAGGTCTGCATGGACGGTATCAACATAGTGGACGACGCTACCGTTGCGGGAAACCGCGGAGCATGCAACTGGGACGACGAGGGCGTAGCAGGACAGAAGACATACATGGTGCGCAACGGCGTGCTCGAATCCTATCTCCATGACAGGATCAGCGCCCAGCACTTCGGCGTAGCTCCGACAGGCAACGGGCGAAGGGAGAGCTTCCGCTATGACCCGATTCCGAGGATGAGGGCGACCTACATGGAAAGTGGCGACTGCAACCCATCAGACATAATCGCGAGCGTGAGCAAGGGAATCTTCGTGAACGAGTTCAGCAACGGTCAGGTCAAGATCGGCGAGGGTGACTTCACCTTCTACGTGAAGAGCGGCTACCTCATCGAGAACGGCCGCCTCACCATGCCTGTGAAGGACATCAACATCATCGGCAACGGCCCGCAGGCGCTCAGCGACATAACCATGGTCGGAAACGACCTCAAGATAGACGAGGGCACATGGACCTGCGGAAAGGGACAGTCTGCTCCGGTGAGCTGCGGCATTCCGACCGTGCTCGTGAAATCATTGACAGTTGGAGGAGAATAGGATGAAGATAAGCGACAAGGAAAAGGAACTCGCAGGCTACTGCATCAGGACTGCGATGGAATTCGGGGCATCGGCGGCACGCGCTTCGCTGAGCAAATCCGTGTCCGACAGCTATGCGACTCTCGAAGGTGCGCTGGACAAGGTCACCCATTCGGCAGACCGTTCCATCTTCCTCCACCTCTTCGTGGACGGGAAGTACGGCACATATTCGACCAACATGCTCGACGAGCAGCAGCTCAGGCTCTTCGTGGGCCAGGCAGTGGAATCGACCAGGCTGCTGGCTCCGGATGAGTGCCGACGCCTCCCGGCAAAGGAGCTATGTGCCGACGAGGCCCTCACGGGCGAGGAGATGGGGCTCTATGATCCGTCATACATGGAGGTCAGCGCTGACGACAGACTGGCCATCGTAAGCTCGGCACGTATGCCGGAAGACGGAGAGGACTACAGCGTAGTCAGCGTCGAGTGCGAATATTCGGACAACATAGACGACAATTATATAATCGACTCACAGGGTTTCGAGGGAAGGCACACCGAGACCTCATTCAGCGTGGTCACTGAAATCACCATCGCCGACAAGGAAGGAAGGCGCTACAGCGGCTTTTGGTGGGATGGTTCATGGTGCAAGTCCAAGCTCTTCGACGGCAAGAGCAATCCTATCGACGCATGTACGGATCTGGCTCTCGAGCGCGCGAAGGCGCAGATGAGCCCCGGACGCACACGCGGAGGAAAGAGGAAGATGGTCGTGGACAGGAGCGTGGCGTCAAGGCTCGTCGCTCCCCTTTTCGGTGCCCTCTACGGCTCTTCGATCCAGCAGAAGAATTCCTTCCTCGTCGATGCGCTCGGCAAGAAGGCCTTTGCCGAAGGACTCACGATAGTCGACATGGCAAGAGCGAAGGGAAAGGCCGGTGCAAGGCTCTTCGACACTGAGGGAGTTGCGACCAGCAACCGTGCAATCATCGAGAACGGAGTCGTAAAGATGAACTTCATCGACACCTACATCTCCGGCAAGATGGGAGTGGAGCAGACCATAGAGGGGCCTTCGGTTCCTGTGCTCCAGCCATATCCTTGCAATATACTCGGAAATGAGATAAATTTGCAGCGCATCCTGAAGGAATGCGGAAGCGGCGTGCTCGTCACTGGGTTCAACGGAGGAAACTGCAACGCAGCAACGGGCAATTTCTCCTACGGAGTGGAGGGTTTCACCTTCTCCCGCGGCAAGTTAGTCAAGCCTGTGCGCGAGCTTGTCATCACGGGTAACATGGTCGAGCTGTGGAACCAGCTCTTCATCGCAGGCAGCGACCCACGACAGTGCTCAAGATGGCAGATTCCGACCCTGGCCTTCAAGGACGTGACATTCTCAGCATAAAAAAGACAAAAGATATGAAAATTGCAGCATCAAGCGTCGTAGAGCTTATCTACGAACTCGTGGTAGAGGGAAACCTCGTAGACCACACCACAGCGGAGAAGCCTCTTGACTTCATCTTCGGCACCGGCTCTCTCCTCCCTAAGTTCGAGGAGCACATCGCCGGCCTCGAGCCAGGCGCAAAGTTCGCCTTCACCCTCACTCCAGAGGAAGGCTACGGCGTATCAAGCCCTGAAAACCTCATCGAGCTCCCTGTAGCGGCTTTCGACGGACACCAGGAGTTCCTCCAGATGGGCGCTCAGGTTCCTCTTACCGACGGCAACGGCGGAATGGTCATCGGAAGGATCACCGAGATCGGCGAGCTTTTCGTGAAGCTTGACCTCAACCACCCTATGGCAGACAAGACCCTCGAATTCAGCGGCGAGATCATCAGCGTTCGCGAGGCTACAGAGAAGGAACTCACCGAGGGCCTTCACGGCGAACTCGTAAGGCGCGGTTGCGGCGGATGTCATGGCGGTGGATGCCATGGCGGCTGCGGCGGTGGTTGCGGCGAAGGAGAAGGCGGTTGCAACTGCGGCGGTGAAGGTGGCTGTGGCTGCGGAGAGTAATGTGGCTCCTGTTCGCATTCGCCTCGGCAGTACTGCTGGGCTTCTATGACACATCTAAGAAAGCGGCATTGAGAGACAACGCAGTTCTCCCGGTGCTGCTTCTTAACACTTTATTCTGTTCGCTCATCTTCTCGCCCGTGACCGTCAGTTCGGCCATCGCAGGCACGCTGAGCGGGCAGCAGCACCTCATCCTCGTCGCCAAGGCAGCAATCGTGCTGACCTCATGGATACTGGGGTATGTAGGTCTCAAGCACCTTCCCATCACCATCGTCGGCCCCATCAACGCGACCCGCCCGGTACTCGTGCTCCTGGGAGCCATGCTGATCTTCGGCGAGCGTCTGAACCTCTACCAATGGATAGGCGTCATACTCGCCTTCCTGAGCATCTTCCTTCTGAGCAATTCAAGCAAGAAGAAGGAGCAGATCGACTTCGCGCACAACAGGTGGATATGGTGCATAGCCGGAGCGGCCATCACAGGAGCCGCGAGCGGCCTCTACGACAAGTTCGTGGCAAGGCAGATAGAGCCTGAGCTCGTACAGGGCTGGTACAATCTATACCAGTTCATCCTGATGCTCATCATCTGTCTCTTCATGCGCTGGATCCCGTCCATGAAAGCACGCAGGAACAACCCGGGCGCAGGAATGGTCGGCGGTGAATTCAAGTGGCTCTGGGCAATCCCGCTCATCTCCGTCTTCATCTCTGCCGCAGATTTCGCATACTTCAGCTCGCTCCAGCAGCCGGAGTCGATGATCTCAGTCGTATCGCTCATCAGGAGAAGTTCTGTGATCGTATCGTTCATCTGCGGAGTCGTGATCTTCAAGGAGCGCTCGAACATGAAGGCCAAGATATTGGACCTCAGCCTCATACTGATCGGAATGTTCTTTATCTGGTTAGGCTCTCACTAAGTTTTTTTGCTATATTTGCAGTAATGAGGACTGCTATAGTCATATTGAACTGGAACGGGAAGAACTATCTCGAGAGATTCCTCCCAGGCCTTATCGCGTCCGTAAAGGACGACGACGCGGAGGTCATCGTGGCAGACAACGCCTCGACCGACGGCTCCCAGGAGTGGCTCAGAGCCAACCATCCGGACATCTGGCTTATCCAGTTTGACAAGAACTATGGCTTCACGGGCGGCTACAACAGAGCCTTCGAGCATGTCATCGCAGGTCCTCAGGGCGCCACTGACTATGTGGTGCCGGAATATTTTCTCCTCATCAATTCCGACGTAGAAGTCAGCGACGGGTGGTTCTACCCTCTCCAGGAGTGGATGGACTACCATCAGGACTGCGCTGCGTGCGCACCGAAGCTCCTTAGCTACGAGCACAGGGACGAGTTCGAGTATGCAGGCGCAGCCGGCGGCTACCTCGACATGTTCTGCTTCCCTTTCTGCAGGGGCCGAGTGATGAACAGGATTGAGGTCGACGAGGGACAGTACGACGACCCATACGAGATACTCTGGGGCAGCGGAGCCTGCCTCATGGTGCGCTCTACCGTATGGAAGGACCTCGAGGGTCTGGACGAATCCTTCTTCGCGCACATGGAGGAGATTGACTTCTGCTGGCGTGCGCGACTTGCCGGATACAAGGTGAGCTATGTCCCACGCTCGAAAGTCTACCATGTCGGAGGTGGCACGCTTCCGCAGGAATCCCCTTTCAAGCTCAAGCTCAACTACAGGAACAACCTCACAATGATGAGGAAGAACCTCGGTAAGACCTATGTGCTCCGCAACCTCTTCGACGTCCTCGCCGTGACAGCACCGGAGTATGCGGTGAGCACCGATGATTTCCTCAACTGCATGGAGGTATTCAACGAACTCCCTGACAGACTCAGGGAGACCTTGCTGACCTCCTGCGCCACCGAGGCCATCCAGATGGTCCGCAGGCACATGAGGATAAGGTTCATCATCGACTGGTGCGCATCGCTCACCTACCTCCTCAGAGGCAAGACGAGCTACTGGAAGGCAGTGAAGCAGGCCCACAGGGAGTACAGGAAGAACAAGCCGGAACTCGATTTCGACGAGTTGCGCGAGTTCCTCATCGAGGATATCCGGAACGGATGCAGCAAGTCAAAGGCATGCCTTAGGATAGATCTCGACAAGAAGACAAACGACAGAGTGCAGATCATCGGCATCATAGACGCCCCTATCATCACTCTCTCAATAGTAGCCAGGGACAGGGTTTTCGACATCCTTGACGAACTTATCACTGATTGATTATGAAGATTATCATAGCTGGAGCCGGTGAAGTCGGCTCACACCTCGCAAAGATGCTCAACTCGGGATCCAACCAGATCACCGTGATCGAGAATGACGCAGCCAGACTGAGAATGCTCACCGAGAGCATAGACGTCGTCGGCATCGAAGGAAAGTCTACTTCCCTCGACGTACTCAGGCGTGCAGGTGCAGAAAGGGCGGAACTGTTCATCGCGGTGAACCCGGACCACTCCCAGGACGTGAACATCGTCAGCGCCATCCTCGCAAAGCAGCTCGGAAGCAAGAAGGTCATCGCCCGCATCAACAACGAGGAGTATCTCTCATATGACAACAAGCTCCTCTTCACCGAGATGGGCATCGATTTCCTATTCTACCCCGAGAAGATCGCCGCCAACGAAATCGTGGAGCACCTCGAGAGGACAGCATACAACGACTCGCTGACCTTCGGACGAGGAAAGCTGCAGATGGCGGTTTTCAAGCTCGAGGAGGACTCTCCGCTGATCGACAGCAACGTCTTCGACTTCGCTAAGCGCTTCGAGAAGACCCAGGAGGCCGGCAACACCATGGACCTCCAGTTCCGTGTGGTTGCAATCTCCAGGAAGGACAACACCATCATCCCTGGTCCACAGAGTAAGTTCCGCTACGGCGACCGCGTATACATCGTTGCAAAGCGCGAAGGTATCGAGATGATCATGGCCGACCTCGGAAGGAAGAACGAGACCATCAGCAAGCTCATGATACTCGGTGGTAGTCCCATCGGCGCCATGGTCGCAAAGCAGATGAGCAGCAAGATGGAGAGCACGAAGCTGATCGAGATCAAGAGGGAGAAGTGCATCGAGCTCTCGGAAAAGCTCGGAAACAAGGTCACTGTAGTGAACGGAGACGGTAGGAACACCGATTTCCTGATGGACGAGTCCATCGCGGACTATGACGCATTCGTAGCCGTGACCGACAACAGCGAGGCCAACATCCTCGCCTGCGTCGCAGCGAAGAAACTCGGCATTGACCACACCATCGCGGAAGTCGAGAACCTCGAGTACATCAGCCTCGCGGAAGAGATGGGCGTGGACTTCGTCAATAACAAGAAAGATATCACCGCCGGCAGGATATACAAGTTCACCCTCAGCAACAAGGTCCGCTTCATCAAGTTCATGAGCGGCACCAACGCTAAGATCATCGAATACAACGTTGCGCCAGAGGCGAAGGTGACCAAGTATCCGCTCAAGGCACTCAAGGACAAGGGCTTCCCTCGCGAGGCTGTGATCGGTGGACTCATCCGCGGAAGCGAAACCATCATCGCCGTCGGAGACACCCAGATCCAGGGCTACGACAGCGTAGTGGTATTTGCCGACCCTAAGGTCGTGAAAGACGTAGATAAGTTCTTCAACTAGCAGGAAAGTTCGAGCCAGCGGAGTTCCTTCTCGTCGAGAAGATCCGCGATCTCGCCATGGCGGGCAGACGCTGCCTGAAGCTGGTCGAAAGGAAGATTACCTGAAGAAAGCTGCTCCTCGAGGGCGGCTTTCTCTGCGTTCAGGGCCTCCATGTCAGCCTCGAGCTGCTCCAGTTCCTTCTGCTCCTTGTAGCTAAGCTTGCGCTTGGCTGGCTTGGCCGAGGCCGAAGTAGAGCTCTGGGCTGCCACAGGCTTCTCCGCAGGTTTCCTTGCTGCTTCTGCCTGCTTTCTCTGCTGAGCCTCATAATCCTTTATGAAGGCGCGGTACTCCGAGAAATTGCCGATGAAGTCCTTGATGATACCCTCGCCGCAGAACACGAAGAGGTGGTCCACGAGACGGTCGAGGAAATGACGGTCATGGGACACGATTATCAGTGTGCCGCTGAACTCCTTGAGATACTCCTCGAGTATGTTCAGGGTCACGATGTCGAGGTCATTGGTAGGCTCGTCGAGCACCAGCATGTTCGGCTGCTTCATCAGGATGGTGAGCAGATAGAGCCTGCGCTTCTCACCGCCGCTGAGCTTGCTGATCTTGTTGTTCAGCATATCGTGCGGGAAGAGGAAACGTCCGAGCAGATGGGTGTCGTTCACCGTCTCGAGCACAGTCTGGTCTTCGTCGAACTCCATTCCCGCCTGGTGGTAGTATCCGATCCTGAGCGACTCTCCCCTTTCGAGCACGCCGCTCATCTCTGCACCAGGCCCCCAGTCCATCTGGGCGGCATTGCTTCCGCTCGATCTCTCCTTCTCCACTCCCGGATCGGTATCGGTGATGCCCGTGTCCGGATGGAAGCCGGTAAGTATGTTGATGAAGGTAGATTTTCCAACTCCGTTTCGGCCGACGATTCCTACCTTCTCACCGCGCTGGAAGTTGTAGGTGAAATGGCTCAGGTACGGATATCCGTCATAGCTGAAGGACAGGTCCTTGCAGTCGATGATCTTGGTTCCCAGACGCGGAGTGTTGCCCGGGCGAAGGTCGCTCATGTCGAGCTGCTTCTGCACATAGACCTGCTCTGCGCGGTCCTTGAGCTCATGGAAAGCGTCAATCCTGTACTTCGCCTTACCTGTACGGGCACATGGGGTCGCATGTATCCACTCCAGCTCCCTGCGAAGTATGTTCCTCACCTTGTCGGTCTCGGCATTGTAGTTCGCGATCCTTTCCTCCCTCTTCTCGAGGTAGTTCTGGTAGTTACCTTTATATACGTATACGGCGCCATGGTCCATCTCCATCACCGTATTGCACACGCGATCGAGGAAATATCGGTCATGGGTCACCATGAAAAGGGTGCAGCGCGAGCGGCTGAGATAGGACTCGAGATACTCGATGGCATCGATGTCGAGGTGGTTGGTAGGCTCGTCCATGATCAGGAAGTCCGACTCGCTCGAAAGCATCTGCGCAAGGGCGACCCTCTTCACCTCACCGCCGGAAAGCTCCTTCATCTTCTTCGAATAGTCCGGAAGATTGAAGTTGGTGAGGAATTTCTGCACCCTGAGTTCATACTCCCAGAGATGCTCCTGGTCGAGGCTCTCGGTAAAGCTGCGGCTCGAGTCCATGATCTGGTCGAATACGCCCTTCTCCGGATCGAACTCGTACTCCTGCTCGAGGAAGGCTATCCTGATATCCTTCAGGAAGGTGATCTTTCCGCCGGAGTCGCTCCTGTCCTTGCCCGCGAGTATTCTCATGAGCGAGGTCTTTCCGGTACCGTTCGGTGCGATGAGGGCGATCTTGTCACCTTCATTGATGTTGAATCCTATGTTCTCGAAGAGTACCTTCGGCCCATAGGACTTGCTGATGTTCTCAATCTGTAGATAGCTTGCCATATACTTCCTATATCAGTGCAAAGTTAATCAAACGCCGCGTCAGCACAAAAAGTTCAAAAAAAATTTGCAGAACAAGAATTCGGTTGTATATTTGCAGTCCCAAGCCACGAGGCTAGGGAAAACAAGTCTGGGAGCTTAGCTCAGTTGGTTCAGAGCGTCTGCCTTACAAGCAGAGGGTCGGGGGTTCGACTCCCTCAGCTCCCACAAATAACCGAGGCCTGCGAAACACATCGCGGGCTTTTCTTTTTATAAACACTAATCCAAGATATATCATGGAACTCGAGAAACAGATTCAGGAAGACATCAAGGCAGCGATGAAGGCAAAGGAAGCCGTACGCCTCAGCGCCCTCAGAGCAATAAAGGCAGAGATTCTCCTCGCCAAGACCGCGGAGAACGCATCTGGTGAACTCACCGACGCAGACATCGTGAAGATCATCATGAAGCTCGTGAAGCAGCGCAAGGAAAGTGCTCTCCAGTACACCGAGGCAGGACGCCAGGAACTTGCAGACAACGAGCTCGCAGAGGCTGAAGCACTCTCAGTGTACCTTCCGAAGCAGCTTACCGAGGCTGAGGTCGAGGAAATCCTCAAGGGTATCGCAGCCGAGGTCGGAGCCAGCAAGCCTCAGGATATGGGCAAGGTCATGGGCGTAGCCACCAAGCGTCTTGCAGGCCAGGCTGACGGAAGAGTGATCTCCGCTCTCGTGAAGAAGATACTCAGCAACGCCTAAGGCACGGGAATTGCTTCTACGGAAGCGAAACAAAAAGAAATCGATATGAGCATAAAAAGAATAACCAGCGCACTTCTGTTGATCGCACTTGCAGCTGCGACCTTCGCAGGCTGCCGCAGAGAACCGAAACCTACTCCGAAGGAGGAAATTCCTCACGTCGTGACCGAGTTCACCGATGCCGGGGCATACTACTTCGGCGAGTTCAATAGCGACATTGCTGACCTCAACGTGTTCTGCACCTACCTCCTCAGCGGCAAGACAAGGGTCGACGACCGCGTCATCAGCGGCGTGGGCACAGCACTGTGGCTGGACATGAACGTGGAAGTCAACGAGAAGAACGAACTCGCAGTGGCGGAGTACATTCCGGCAAGGAACGAATACAGCGTTAACGCATTCCTCAAGGGCGGCTACATCACCAAAGACAATGAGGAGAAGATATCCGGTTCATACATCTACTATCGCCCTCTCAACGGTCCTGCCCAGTACAAGCTCATCACCAACGGCAAGGTGACCGTGAACATCACCAACGGCAAGACCTACAGCATCAAGGCCACCGTGCTTGCTGACGGAGAGGAGTTCGTGTTTGACTACTATGGCTATTTCGCATATACTGACGTAGTGATTCCTACGCCTACTCCGGATTACGTGCTCAACGATTTCAAGTACGGCAAGCTCGAGGATCTCGGCCAGCCATGGTCATCATACAAGAACATACGCGACTGGAAGGTGCTCCTCGGAGACGACACCAAGTGGGTTGACGGCAGGGAGATTCAGTTCGAGCTCATCACTTCAAGCAGCGCTACCGACATCGTCGGCAAGTACAAGGTGCTCACTGAGGAATTCACCGAGAGCACCATCAAGACCGCACTCGTTCCTGGCAGCGCGCTCTGCGGATACATTGACGGAAACGAATACTTCGGAACATGGTTCTACCCATCCAATGATGAGAGCAAATGGCTCGGCGCAACCAGCGGAACCGTCGAAGTGAACAAGAGCGGCGACACCTACACCATCACCTTCGACCTCGTAGACGGTTTCAACAACAATGCAAGGTTCAGAGGAAAATATGTAGGCAAGCTTGAGGGCGGCGTGGAGCCTCAGCCAGACGTAATCGAGATCAACAATTTCAGGCACGGTCTCATCGAGGACCTCGGACAGCCATGGAGCAGCTACACCGGCATCCGCGACTGGAAGGTACTCCTCGGAGACGACACCACCTGGGCTGACGGCAGGGAGATCCAGTTCGAGCTCATCACCTCGCGCAATGCCACCGACATCACCGGCAGCTACGAGGTTCTCACCGAGGAATTCACCGAGAGCACAATGAAGACTGCGCTCGTATCCGGCAGCGCTCTCTGCGGATATATCGACGGCACAGAATACTACGGAACATGGCTCTTCCCTACCAACGACGAGAGTACCTGGCTCGGAGCGACCACCGGAACCGTAGAGGTAAGCAAGTCCGGCAGCACCTATACCATCACCTTCGACCTCGCTGACAAGTTCAACGACAACACCAGGTTCAAGGGCACATACACAGGTAGCATGCAGAAGAGCAGCAGTCCTGCTGTAATGGCTCCAAGACGCTCCTCTACCCCAGCCGTCTCAATGCAGAAGTCTGCGGCAAGGACCAACTACGTTGAGAGGCTCGACGACGCTGAGTGGACCGGTGCAAGGGCCAGCGTATCTGCTACCAACAGGCACGCCTCAGACGCCAAGTCAGCGAAGCAGATGGCTGCTGGCAGGACAATTTCTGCCGAGCGCAGGGCCATAACAGTGAAAAAATAGTTTATATTTGCAGCACAGAAGGAGCGGGAGCCTTTCCTGATCGGTGACTCCCGCTCCTTCTTTAACTACCTATGGGGCTGTTTTGGTTTTGACAGCACATGACATTGGACGGTAAGCACGTCGGGCGTCGTAGCCTTGCCCGTAAATCTCAGACTTCAAACAATTAGTTGGCAACAACTCTTATGCACTCGCTGCGTAATTAGCCAAGCTGATTACCTTAATCCGGTCCGCCAAGGCTGCGGGCCCGACGAGTATCCCTCAGGACTTTAAGCCGGTTATGGCCTGACTTAGGGGTATCATTCAAACCGGATGCTGCAGCGGACTCCTTTAAAGCTGCCTAAGACTTAAAGGATAAGCCTTTGATGGCCCGCCTTCCGGCAGCCATTGGCCTACAACCAAAGGAAGGATAAGCGTGTAGAAAGCCGCCTGGTGCGGTGTTTGGACGGCGGTTCGAGTCCGCCCAGCTCCACAAAAGAAGGCGACTAATAAGTGGTTATTGGTCGCTTTCTTCGTAGAAGGATGCGACTCCACGGCGAGGCTGCTCGCCCCTCCGGAGTCGAAAGAAGTCGGAGATTTTGCCAGATAGCAAAGTCCCCGACTTCTTTAGACCCCGCCTCAATCACGCCTGGCTGACGCCAGCCGCGGATTTCGGCACCCGCTTCCGTGCCGCGGGTG
>NZ_JBAEER010000118.1:0-18590 GCF_056207615.1 Candidatus Cryptobacteroides sp.
TGGTGATGAGTATGCGGTTGAGGTCGAGTGGCTTCTGGATGAAGTCGAACGCGCCCTTCTTTATGCAATCGACGGCTGTGGAGATGTCTCCATGGCCGGAAATCATGATGACGGCTGCGTCAATGCCCTTCTCCCTGAACGCGTCGAGAACCTCGAGTCCGTCCATGTTCGGCATCTTGATATCACAGAAAACGACCGAATATTTCTCCTTCTCGGCCATTTCCACGCCCTTCGCACCGTCTTCTGCGGTATCGACATCGAAGCCTTCGTCCGCAAGAATCTCACTCAGGGAATTGCGAATTGCCCTCTCGTCGTCGATGATCAGTATCTTCATAAAGCTGTCAATTATAACTACGCAAATATCATCATTTTTTTCTACATTTGCTATCTTGAACAACACTTGGATGAACACACCAGACATCATAATCGCAATAGACGGCTTCTCGTCTACAGGTAAAAGTTCCTTCGCAAAGCTCGTCGCGAAGGACATGGGATATCTCTATCTTGACTCAGGCGCGCTCTACAGGGGCGTGACCCTCTCCGCGATCGAGAACGGAATCATCGACGACGAAGGAAAGATCGAGCTCGAAGCCCTCGAGAAGATGCTTCCGACCCTAGAGCTCCATTTCGAGAATCACGGAGAAGGAAGCCAGCTCTACAACGGGGAGAGGTGCATAGAGGGAGAGATCCGTACGCTTGCGGTGTCCGACAAGGTCAGTTTCATCTCGGCGGTGGGCTTCGTACGCGCCTTCGTGGACAGCATACTGCACCGCGCCGGAAGCAACAAGAGGGTCGTGATGGACGGAAGGGACATAGGCACGACCGTGTTCCCTGACGCCGAGCTCAAGATTTTCATGACTGCGGATCCGATGGTGAGAGCCGAAAGACGTGCTGCCGAAATGCGCGCCAAGGGAGAGGATGTGAACATTGAAGACGTGCTCAGGAACCTTCAGGAAAGGGACTACATCGACTCCCACCGCGAGGTATCGCCGCTCGTGCAGGCAGAGGACGCAGTCGTGCTCGACAACTCGCACATGACATTCGACGACCAGATGGTCTGGATCAAGGAACTCATCGCAGAAAGATTCGGAGCATAGATGACCGTAGATATTGACAAGAGATCCGGCTTCTGTGCCGGAGTGATCAGAGCCATCACCAAGGCGGAGGAGTGCCTCGCCAGGAACAGCAGGCTCTACTCCCTCGGTGCCATCGTGCACAACGACGCGGAGCTGCGCCGTCTCGAGGAGAAGGGAATGGTCGTGATCGGCGACACAGACCTCGAGAACATGCCTGACGCATGCGAGTGCCAGACTCCGGAACACCTTCTCATACGTGCACACGGCGCTCCGCCAAAGACATACGAGACCCTCCGCAGGAAGGGACTTCTCATAGAGGACTGCACATGCCCGGTGGTGCTCAAGCTCCAGCAGGACATACGGGCGAGCTGGGACGAGGGCGAAGGCAGGACTCAGATCATCATATTCGGAAAGGTCGGACACGCAGAGGTCCTCGGACTGCTTGGTCAGATTGACGGAAAGGCACCGGTGATCGAGAAGATGGCTGCTCTCGAAGCGGCCATGGAGGACGGGACGATCGATCTCAGGAAGAAAACCGTCATTTTCTCACAGACGACAAAGAATCCGGATGAGTACGCCCAGGTCTGCGACAAGCTCGCAGAGCGGATGGCCGCAGCTGCCGGCTTGAGTCCTGAAGATTTCAGGATGAGCGGAATGCTCACCGTGAAGAACACGATATGTTCTCAGGTGGCGACCCGCCACTCGAAGCTTGCAGAATTCGCGCAGGATCACGACGTCATCATTTTCGTGGCCGGGAAGGCATCCTCGAACGGGAAGGTGTTATGTGACCTGTGCCGTCAGCACAACCCGAAGACGTGGCATATAGAGTCGGCAGAAGACATTGATCCGAGCTGGTTCAAGCCGTCCGACAAGGTCGGAGTATGCGGTGCGACATCGACTCCGAAGTGGCTTCTGGAGCAAGTGGCACAGAAAATTTTGCAGTTAGAGGACTAATTCGTATTTTTGCGCCCGATTAGGCGCAAGCCTACCTAGTTGATTATCAAATTAAAGTACAGAAATATTTATGGCAACAACAGCAGATTTCAAGAACGGCCTTTTCATGAACTTCAACGGTAAGCCAGTTTCTATCGTTTGGTTCCAGCACGTAAAGCCAGGTAAGGGCCCAGCATTCGTTAAGACAAAACTCCGCAACCTTGAGAACGGTCGTATCCTCGAGAACACCTTCACTGCAGGTGCGAAGATCGAGACCATCAACGTTGAGAGAAGACCTTATCAGTTCCTTTACAAGGACGCTGACGGTACCTTCAACTTCATGCACGAGGAGACCTACGAGCAGATTCAGCTCGCTGAGGATCTCGTAACCAACGCTGACCTCATGAAGGAGGGACACCATGTCGAGGTCATGTTCGTTGCCGACGAGGAGCGCGGCCTCACTTGCGAGCTTCCTGCAAAGGTTGAGCTCGAGGTTACCTACACCGAGCCTGCAGTAAAGGGCGATACCGCTTCTACTTCTGCACTCAAGGAGGCTACCGTAGAGACCGGTGCAATCCTCATGGTTCCTCTCTTCATCCAGCAGGGTGAGCACATCATCGTGAACACCGAGACCCGCGAGTACGATTCACGTATCAAGTAGTCTTGGCGTCCGCTTTTTGAGCGAACATAACACGCTGGTTATCAGCAACATCACATAAGGACGGCTCCCTCAGAAAAGGGAGCCGTCCTTCATATTATGCGCTATCAGTCAACGACTTACGAATGTCACTTCTGGGGAGAAGTCAAGACGTCAAGGAGTATCGACAGGAGCTGGAATACGACTATGATGATTATGCAGACATGGCACCAGGTGTTGTCGTACGTATATGAAAGCAAAATGAGTGGGACGCAGAGGGCCTGGAGGGAGAGAACTACCCATAGATACCGACTTTTTCTCGCCTGAGCCTTGCCAAGGGACACCATCAAATCTCGGATTATTGACAATACTCCTGCGAATATTCCTATCCCGAGAAGCACCCATGCAAATGCAGAATCGCGCAGTGCGAATAATGCTCCAAGCCCTAGAGTTACATACGCCACTTCCACCAGAAGTATCCTGGTTAAGTCGCGTTTTGCATCATTCATTCGAGTAAGAGATTCTTCCATCTCTTCTTGGGTCATCCTTTTCATAGATTCCTATATTTGTTTCATTTTTGTTAAGCATGTTTTATTGGATTCAAAATCAAATAAAAAGTTCATTCCTCCATCTCTTCCGGAGACGCGGTTTTCTCTTAAATTTCATAACTTTGTGTTTAGTGGTTTCCTGACCCAAAGTTTATCATTATTTTATCTGTGGGCAAATTATTTTGACGAACGCGACATTTTGAGGAACGAACGCAACATAAGGACACTCCATGCCTTGAATTCTATCCTGGCAGCGATCATCGCTTTCCTGTTCTTTGAGTATGTGATCTATGGTGAGTCCTCAATCGGAAACATCATGAGACTGGGTGTCGTGCCCGAATATGCGGCAGTATCAGTCGTTTTCGTTTCCTACGTCACGATGTCGCTATGCTCCATAGGAGTATATCACCTGATTCAGAAAATACGCAACCGCTTTCCGTCCGATAGATACAGGCAACTTATGGAGGTCGCCTTTATGGCTCTGTCCACGGTGTTGATGTGTGCGATTGTCGTCGCATCGGCGTGCTATATATTAAAGGTGCAGGAGTCTTTTCCCGACATTCTTCTCGGATCCGTCCTCTGCCAGTTCATCCTGATCTTCGTTTACCACACCTTGACCAAACCGGATGAGCCATTGACTGTTCATGGTGTAACTTCACGGAAGACAGATGGTGCCCAACCCGACTTGCAAAAACAAACGGCTGGTCCTGCCGATTTGACCGGAAACCAATCTCAGGCAGCCGAGACGAAGAGGGCTACGGTCAGCATCCAACGCGGCAAGGGAACGTCTGTCGTGAACCTTGAGGACACTTGTTATATGTCGTACGACCAAGGCCTCGTGTGGTTCTACCTTTCAGACGGCTCGAGAGGGTCGTTGTACTCTTCAATGAATAGCCTCCTTGCGGAACTTGACCCACAAGCTTTCGTCAGGGTCAATCGCCAGACTATACTGAACACGAACTACCTCGACTCGATCGTTCCGACCAACGGCCGAAACAAGATACTGAAACTGAAGAAGCCGTACGAAGAAGTCGAGATCGTAACGACAAACGCGACTGCCAAGCAGCTGAAGGCTACCATATCCAGGTGAGCTTGCGCCAGATGGTCTCGAGCGGGCCGCGCTGGTGCTTGAGGGACCAGAAGTAGAGCAGGGTGAACTGCACGACGATGATGCCGACGCCGACCAGGGCCGACCAGGTCGTACCGAGCTTGGTGCAGAGGCTGAGGCCGAAACCATAGAAGAGCGTGCTGCCGAGCACGGACTGGAGGAGGTAGTTGGTGAGACTCATCCTGCCGAAGAAACATATCTTCGAGAGAGCCTTCATGAATCCTGAGACCTTGTACCAGAGAAGCACGAATGCCGACATTATCACCGTAAGGATGCAGAGGTTGTGCATAGGTTTGAGGACCTTCGACCATGTTCCGAAATCCACATAAGAGCCTGCAATCACCAGGACGGTCGACACCCCGAGCATGATTGCCCATGTACGGAGGTTGCGTCCCTCGTCGTAGAAGAGTCTGAGACGGCCGAAAAGTATTCCGACATAGAACAGGCCGAGGGTCTGGGTGAGCCTTCCGACCATGATGAACCAGCCCATGGTGGTAACGAATCCGTACCTCGCATTCGCCACGATGCCGTCGATGAAGCTTCCGTTGATGTGCGCATCACCCATCTTTCCATAGTTTCCACCGACGAAGGAGATGTTCGGAGCCCATCCGGTGAGGTGGGAGATGATCTCCGTCGGCTGGATGAGGAGTATACCCGTAATCACTGCGAGCACAGGCGTGCTGAGATAGCCGGCCGGTATCATCAGAAGGCCGAGAAACGCATAGGTGGTGAGAATGTCACCATCGTACAGGCAGGTATTGATTGCGCCGAGGGCGAAGAGCAGAACCATTCGCCAAGCGAAGCGCAGCGAGAAATCTTTTCCCTTCTGCTCCTGATTGTCCCTCATGATGAAGAAACTCAGTCCGAAGAGCACGGCGAAGATGCCGTACATCTTTCCGGAGAGGAGAAGGTTGAGGATGTTGAACACCTTTCCGTCGCATGCGAGCTGGTAGGTCGCAGGAGGTCCGAACACATTGAAATGCTCTACCGAGTGGTAGAGGATGATTCCGATCACTGCAAGGCCCCTGAGGGCGTCGGCCACCTCGATGCGGCCGTTCTTCAATCCTTTGGTCTTGTACATGGTATGGGTATTACACGTTTAAGGTCTATATGTGCTCCACTTCCGGAGAGAGGACGATGCCGAAACGCTCGCGCACGGAGACGATCACCTTGCTCTCGAGAGAGACAATCTCCTCCGGCTCCGCCATTCCTGTATAGTTCACGATCACGAGGGGCTGCTTCGAGTAGACGGCGGCATTTCCGCTGCGGCGTCCCTTCCACCCGCACTGCTCGATCAGCCATGCTGCAGGAATCTTCACCACAGGGGTACCGTCCTCGGCCACGAGATCATAGTGCGGCACCGCCGGAATCTCCGTCCCGTTCTTCACAGCCATCTCCTTCGCGACTGCGACGACATGTTCATAGGTCTCGACGCTCACGACCGGATTCTTGAAGAAGCTGCCTGCACTGCCGAGTTCGGCCGGCTCCGGGAGCTTCTGCTTGCGTATCTCGACGATGGTCTCGCGCACCATCTGCGGTGTCACTGCGGCAAGGTCCCCGCCAGCGCGGGCAAGCACGGCCTCGCTGATGTGACCGTAGTCCAGCTTCGGCTCGGCCTTCCTGCTGAAAGCAAATACGACGTGGGTGATTATGTACCTGTCCTTGTTCTCGGCGGTCTTGAACATGGACTCCCTATATCCATATTTGCACTCGGACACGTCGAAGCGCACGAAATCTTCCTCCTCGAGGTCATACGCGCAGACGGTCCTGATGATATCCTTGGCCTCGACCCCGTATGCACCGATGTTCTGCACGGCGGACGCGCCCACCTCGCCAGGAATGTGGGAGAGGTTCTCCGGGCCCCAGAGACCGCGCTTCGCAGCCCATTCGCAGAGCTCGTCGAACACGACTCCGGCGCCGACGGACACGAGCACCTTATCCCCGTCCTCGCGGAGCTCCTCGATGAAGTTCACCTTCGAGTGGAGTATGGTACCGGGGAAATCCTTGGTGAAAAGGAGATTACTTCCGCCGCCTATGTGCTTGATGGGCTTGAGCATGTCCTCGAAATCCAGTTCGAAGAGGTCGGCGATGCTGTCGTACTCGATGAACACGCGGCACTGTACCTTCATCCTGAAGGTGTTCTTGCCGCTCAGGTCCTGACTGTAAACTTTTGATATCATACTCCAAAGTTAGCAACTTTTCCTTCACCATAAGGCCGATTTTGCTTATCTTTGTAAGACAAGACCACGTATTCATGAGTTCATTCGTAATCGAAGGCGGCCACAAGCTCAGCGGCACCATCCACCCACAGGGCGCAAAGAACGAGGCGCTCGAAGTCATCAGCGCAGTTCTCCTCACCTCGGAAGCGGTAACAATATCCAACATTCCTGAGATTCTCGACGTGAAGAACCTCATCTCCATGCTCGAGGGCATGGGCGTCAAGGTCACCCGACACGAGAAGGGCGTGTACACCTTCCAGGCTGACGCCATCGACAGGGAGTATATAGGAAGCGATCTCTTCGTGCAGAAGTGCGCAAGCCTCCGCGGCTCGGTGATGGTCGTCGGTCCGCTCCTCGCCCGTTTCGGACATGCATATTTCCCGAAGCCAGGCGGAGACAAGACCGGACGCCGCAGGGTCGACACCCATATCCAGGGTATGGTCAACCTCGGTGCGACCACCCAGTACGACAGCAAGAAGAAGGCTCATGAGCTCAGCATTCCGGAAGGCAGCCACCTCAAGGGTACGTACATGCTCCTTGACGAGGCATCGGTGACCGGTACTGCGAACATCCTCATGGCGGCTTCCCTCGCCGAGGGCGAGACCACCATCTACAACGCCGCCTGCGAGCCTTATGTCCAGCAGCTCAGCAAGCTCCTCGTGGCCATGGGCGCACATATCGAGGGCATAGGTTCCAACCTCCTCAAGATCCAGGGCGTGCCTGAGCTCCACGGGGCGCAGCACCGCATCCTTCCGGACATGATCGAGGTCGGCTCATTCATCGGAATGGCAGCGCTCACCCAGAGCAGCCTCACAATCAAGAATGTCTCATACGAGAATCTCGGCATCATACCTGAGTGCTTCCGCAGGCTCGGAGTCAAGCTCGAGCAGCGCGGCGACGACATCTTCGTTCCGGAGCAGGAGAGCTATGTGATCGATTCCTTCCTCGACGGTTCCATCATGACCCTCGCCGATGCACCTTGGCCTGGCCTCACTCCGGACCTTCTTTCGGTGCTCCTCGTGGTTGCGACCCAGTGCAAGGGCAGCGTCCTGATCCACCAGAAGATGTTCGAGAGCCGTCTCTTCTTCACCGACAAGCTCATCGACATGGGCGCACAGATCATCCTCTGCGACCCTCACCGTGCGGTGGTGATCGGCCATGACCACAATTTCCAGCTCCGCGCCGGAAAGATGCTCTCGCCAGATATCCGTGCCGGCATCGCCCTGCTCATCGCAGCGATGTCCGCGAACGGCACCAGCACCATCAGCAACATCGAGCAGATCGACCGCGGATACGAGGACATCGACATCCGCCTCAACGCCCTCGGCGCCAAGATCACCCGCCAGGCATAGCGTATATTTAGAGCTGCTGCTTGGCCTCGTATTCGCGGCGGAGCTTCTCGAAGGCGTCGGAGCGCTTGAGGACGAAGTTCGAACCGAGGTACTTGGTGCGGACATCCTCGTCGGCGGCGAGTTCCTCAGGGGTACCGCTCTGAAGGATGGTACCCTCGTAGAGAAGGTATGCGCGATCGATGATGGCGAGGGTCTCGCCAACGTTATGGTCGGTGATGATCACGCCGATGTTCTTGTACTTGAGCTTCGCGATGATGTGCTGGATATCCTCGACCGCGATAGGGTCGACGCCGGCAAACGGCTCGTCGAGAAGGATGAACTTAGGGTCGATTGCGAGTGCACGGGCAATCTCGCAACGGCGACGCTCACCACCGGAAAGCTGGATTCCGAGGCTCTTGCGCACCTTGTGGAGATTGAACTCATCGATGAGTGACTCCAGACGCTCTTCCCTCTCCTTCTTGGTGTATTTGGACATCTGCATCACGGACATGATGTTGTCCTCGACAGACATCTTCCTGAACACGGACGCCTCCTGCGCGAGGTAGCCGACGCCCTTCTGGGAGCGCTTGTACATTGGAAGATCGGTAATGTCCTCGTCATCGAGGAAGGTTCGGCCCGCGTTTGGGACAATGAGGCCGGTGATCATATAGAAGCTGGTGGTCTTACCCGCACCGTTCGGTCCGAGAAATCCCACGATCTCGCCCTGGTTTACCTCCATGGACACACCCTTGACGACCGTACGGGCACCGTATTTCTTGACTAAGTTCTCACATCTGAGCTTCATCTGGCGTTCTCCTATATGCTGTTTGTTACTATTTCAAAGTTGCGTCCATGTCGCTGATGAGCGACGCGAGTTCAGGGTTGGCCTCCCTCATGGCTGCGTATTTCTCCTCAGGAGTATAGGCTTCCTTGACCATGGTTCCATCGTCAGCACGGGCTACATCAAGCTTGATCGCAGGCCAGCTGAGGAGCTGCTGGAGGCGTCCTTCGAGCCTTGAAAGGGCATTGGAGCGTATCCAGTTGACCTGTGCGTCGTTCGCGACGAGGAAGGTCATGTCTATCTGTACGTCATTGTCGACGATCTCGACCTTCGAGGTCTTGATCGCATTGGCAAGACGCTGCTTGTCGGCGAAGAGCTCAGCGCACTGCTGCCATTTCTCGAGTATCTCCTCCTTTCCAGGCTTGTCCGTACGGATCTCTACGACTTCGGTCTCGGCCTTGGCGGTGTCTTCGTTGAGGATGCTGTTGAGCGACATGCTTGCTCCTGCGCGGCGACGGCGAGGAGCGGCTTCTGCAGCAGGAGCGCCAGGCTGGGCAGCTGGAGCTGAGGTTGCTGCTGGAGCTGTTGGGGTAGCGCTTGGTTGCGCTGCAGGGGCAGGGGCTGCCGCGGTAGATGCCGGGCTTGTACTTGGTTGCGCTGCTGGGGCGGCTGCTGGCTGAGAAACCGGCTGGGCGGCAGGCATTGCTGCGGCTGCTGGCTGGGCGGCAGGTCTTGCGACTGGGGCTGCGACGCTCGCGGCAGGCTGGGCCGGCTCCGAGAGAAGGAAGCTCAGGCGCATAAGCGCGAATTCAATATGGAGACGCGGATTCACGCTTGCGCGGTAACCCGACTCACACTGCGAAGTGACGTTGAGTGCATCGTAGAGGAACTTGATAGGGCAACGGTCCGCCTGCTCCTTATAGCGGAGCTTGAGAGACTCCGGAAGCTCGAGCAACGCATCGAGTCCTGCGCTCTTGCTGACCACGAGATCCCTGAAATGGGAACTGAGGGCAGCCACGAAGTGGAGGGCGTTGAAGCCCTTTCCGAGTATCTCGTCGAACTTGAGCATGGCCGATGCATAGTCACCGGCGAGGAAGTTCTCGACGAGGGAAAAGCAGTGCTCATGGCTGAGGACGTTGAGGTTCTTGAGCACATCCTCATACTTCACCTCCGTACCGCAGAACGCGACCGTCTGGTCGAAGATGGTGAGCGCATCGCGCATCGCACCGTCGGCCTTCTGGGCTATCACATGGAGCGACTCATCGTCTATGGTTATCGACTCCTTCTGGGCAATCATCCTGAGGTTGCGGACTATGTTCTCGACAGTGATCCTGTTGAAATCGTAGGTCTGGCAACGTGAGAGGATGGTCGGAAGAATCTTGTGCTTCTCGGTGGTCGCGAGTATGAAGATCGCATGTGCAGGCGGTTCCTCGAGCGTCTTGAGGAAGGCGTTGAAGGCCGACTGCGAGAGCATGTGGACCTCGTCGATGATGTATACGCTGTACTTTCCGACCTGAGGTGCAACCCTAACCTGCTCGATCAGGGCCTTGATGTCCTCGACTCCGTTGTTGGAAGCGGCATCGAGTTCATGGATGCAGTACGAGCGTCCCTCAGCGAAGGAACGGCATGATTCGCACTCGCCGCACGGCTCCATGTCCTCGCTCGGATTGGAGCAGTTGATCATCTTCGCGAAGATACGCGCAGTGGTGGTCTTACCGACTCCGCGCGGACCGCAGAAGAGATAGGCATGGGCGAGCTGGCCCCTCAGGATGGAGTTCTTGAGGGTGGTCGCGATATTGTCCTGGCCGATGAGGGTTTCGAAATTCTCCGGTCTGTACTTCCTGGCTGATACGATATACTCTGACATAACAAGCAAATATAGGCATTAATTTTGTAACTTTGTCCAGCTATACATAACTATATAGAACGATACAGATATGAAGAAGATCCTTGCCATCATAGCCGCAGCGATACTCCCGATAACGATGTTCGCACAGGCTCAGATCACGACCAAGAAACTTAAGATTGCCGATTTCACCGACAAGACCACCAAGATCGTCCTCACCGGTAACACGATGTTCGACGGAGTATACCAGAAAGTTGCAAGGGAGGCGTGGACCGTCTCTCCTTATGAGTTCTGCACCCAGAGCGACTTCGAGAAGCTCAAGTCTGACCCTGACTACTACTTCCTCATGATAGTCACAGGCCAGTTCAGGAAGGAATCAGAGCCAGGCATCGAGATGCTCGGCCTCTTCAAGGGCGGAATGGGCTCGGCCGAAGGTGTCAACGAGATGCTCGAGGTGGCGACCATTCCTTTCCGCGCCGTCGCAGACCCTGAGGGAAGAGAGTACGTGATGCTTCCGGCATTGCTGAAGGTAATCCAGCAGCTCACCCTCGACTGCATGGAGAAGGACATCAACAGCTTCACCGGACTGAGCAACTCGACCAACAAGCTCAGCAGCACTAAGCAGATGAGGATCGCCATCGCGAACGAGGACTGCTCGGACGAGATCAACAACAACTACAAGCTCATCTACGGTCGCAACGGCATCGAGTTCATGGACGTCGAGGACGTTGACGACCTCATGGACGAGGGCGCCGCAAATACCCTCGTGAGCTACACCGTGGCCCCTCTCGACGCCGTGGTCGGCTCATATTGCTACAAGATGCTCATCAACTGCGAGGACCATACTCTCTATATGTATCGCAGGCACAGAATAGGAAAGAAATCCCCTAAGGGCCTCCTCGTAGAGGATTTCAAGAAGATAGAATCCGCAAGACAGTAATGAAGACAGGAAGGGCAGCCTGCGGACTGCAGTACGGCATCAGGCGCAGCCACTCTTCGGCGGCATATTGCGCGCTCAGCATCAAGTGTGGCACGCGCGACGAGGCTGGCTATCACAGCGGCATCGCCCATTTCGTCGAGCACACCCTTTTCAAGGGAACCGCCCACAAGTCGGCATCCGTGATCAACGGTTACCTCGACAAGCTCGGCGGAGAGCTCAACGCATATACCACCAAGGAAGAGATAGTGCTGCATGCCACAGTCCTCAAGGAGGACCTCAAGAAGGCCGCAGGGCTACTTTTCGAGCTTGCCACCGAGCCGACCTTCCCCGAGAAGGAGATCAGCACGGAAAAGGGCGTGGTCATAGACGAGATCCATTCCTACAAGGACTCCCCTTCCGAAGATGTATACGACAAGTTCGAGGAGATGCTCTTCGAGGGTCATCCCCTGTCCAGCCCGATACTCGGAACAGCAGCCTCGGTAAAGAAGATAAGCAGCGAAGAGCTTCGCTCCTTCGTGGCGGAGAAGTTCAGCCCGGAGCGCATCGCCTTCACGGTCGTCGCCGACGAGGACGAGGACAAGATTGAGAAGCTCATACTCCGTCTGGTCGAGAAGCATTTCCCTGATGCGCCGGCATACACCGCCTGCGAACCTTGTGTTCCTGAGGCCTTCGAGCGCAGCAGCGAGCGCTTCGACAAGACGGTCAACAAGCGAAACCACCAGGTCAACTGCGTCATAGGAAACACCGCACCTTCGCTCTATGAGGAGAAGGAGCGCATAGCAGCCGTACTGCTGAGCAACATACTCGGAGGTCCGGCGACCAACAGCATACTGAACTCCATCCTCAGGGAAAAGAACGGTTGGGTATACGGGGTCGAGTGCACCTTCACCCAGTATGCAGATTCGGGCATCATGGCCATATATCTGGGCTGCGACAAGGAGAACCTCGACAAGTGCCTCGCCGTCATCGATCGCGAAGTCAACAGGATACAGAACGAGCCTATGTCCCCAGCCAGGCTCAAGGCAGCAAAGAAGCAATTGCTCGGACAGCTGGCGATCAGCAGCGACAACGGAGAGTCGCAGTGCCTGAGCATGGGCAAGTCCCTTCTGGCTTATGGGAAGGTATCTTCGGCCGGGCACAACAGCGAGCTCGTGGAGCAGGTAACGGCAGAAGAGCTCATGGCCGTCGCCAAGAGGGTATTCGGTAACGGAAAACTCTCCAAACTCATCTTCATCTAGGATATGGAAGCAGCAGACAGATACATACTCGAACACTCATCGGCACAGGACGAGGCTCTCGCATGGATCCAGCGCCAGACCAACATACGCACCAACCACGCCAGGATGCTCTCCGGCGCTGTCCAGGGAAGGTTCCTCAAGATGATAACCGAGATGCTGGACGCCCATCGCATCCTTGAGCTTGGAACCTTCACCGGCTACTCCGCAGTGTGCCTTGCATCAGGTTTCCGCGAACCGGAGAAATCCCATCTCGACACCCTCGAACTGAATGACGAGCTCGAAGATCTAATTCTTGAAGGCTTTGACCGCGCTGGTCTCGCGGACACTATATCACTGCACATAGGCGACTGCAAGGAAACCCTCCGCAACTTCCATGAGCAAGGACGAAAAGGATATTATGACCTGGTCTTCATAGATGCGAACAAGCGAGAATATCCCGAGTACTATGAACTGGTCTTCGACCTGGTCAGACCTGGCGGATGGATACTCGGAGACAACGTGCTCTGGGACGGAAAGGTCTGGGAAGAGCCCATGCCTCAGGACAAGCAGACTCTCGGCATAGCGAAGTTCAACGACATGGTCGCAGCTGACCCGCGCGTGGAGTCCGTGATCCTTCCTCTGCGAGACGGACTCAACATCATACATAAGCTCTAGAAGTATTCTACAAACCAAAAAGCCCCCACAGAGCCTTGACGGACAACTGTGGGGGCTAATATTTTCGTAAACCGGGGATTAGCCGATCTGGGCGCCGTTAGCGAGAGTCTCCTGTGGAGTCACGAAGCGCATCTTGCCGTCACCCTGGCGAGCCATGAGTATCATGCCCTTGGACACGATGCCACGGATCTTGCGAGGAGCGAGATTTGCGAGTATGCATATCTGCTTTCCGACCATCTCCTCCGGAGTATAGTACTCTGCGATACCTGAGACTATGGTTCTCTTGTCGATTCCGGTGTCGATAGTGAGCTTGAGGAGCTTGTCAGTCTTTGGCACACGCTCTGCCTCGAGTACGGTCGCAGTCCTGATGTCCATCTTCTCGAAATCCCCGAAGCTGCACTCATCCTTCTGCGGAGCGACGACCTTTGCGGCCTCCGCCTTTGCGGCAGCCTCGCGCTCGGCACGGATAGCGTCGAGACGGTCGAGCTGAGCCTGGATGGCATCGTCCTCAATCTTGGCGAAGAGGAGCTCTGCCGCTCCGACCTCATGTCCTGCGGCGATGATATCGGTATTGCCGAGCATATCCCAGTTGAGGCATACGCACTTGCCGTTGCCAGGGCATGCAGAAGCTGGCTGAGGAGCATCTGCAGACACGGTATGGAGGGCTGCGCCCTCACCTGCCTTGTATGTATTCACGGTCTCCTGCTCACCCTTGCGGTGGTCAACTCCTGCGCATATGCATACGCCGAGCATCTTGCGAAGCTTCTCTGCGGCAAATGGAGTGAACGGTTCGAACGCGATCGCGAGATCCGCGCAGATCTGCATGCAGACGTTGAGGATGGTCGCGGTGCGGTCCATGTCGGTCTTTGCGACCTTCCATGGCTCGGTGTCAGAGATGTACTTGTTACCTACGCGGGCGATGGACATTGCGTCCTTGAGGGCCTCACGGAAATGGTAGCCTTCGAGGTTCTTCTCGAGAGATGCCCTGAGCACAGGAATCTCAGCGAGGGTCTCCTTATCCACGTCGAGAAGCTCGCCGCAGGCAGGAACCTTGCCTCCGAAATACTTATGGGTGAGGACTACCGCACGGTTCACGAAGTTGCCGAAGATAGCCACGAGCTCGCTGTTGTTGCGGGTCTGGAAGTCCTTCCAGCTGAAGTCATTGTCCTTGGTCTCCGGAGCATTGGCGGTGAGCACATAGCGCATCACATCCTCCTTGCCAGGGAACTGCTCGAGGTACTCGTGAGCCCAAACTGCCCAGTTGCGGGAAGTCGAGATCTTGTCGCCCTCGAGATTGAGGAACTCGTTTGAAGGGACGTTGTCCGGGAGGATATATCCGTCGCCGTAAGCCTTGAGCATTGACGGGAAGACGATGCAATGGAAGACGATATTGTCCTTGCCGATGAAGTGCACGAGCTTGGTATCCTCGCTCTTCCACCACTTGTTCCATGTCTGAGGAAGGAGCTCCTGAGTATTTGAGACATAGCCGATAGGAGCATCGAACCACACGTAGAGTACCTTGCCCTCCGCGCCCTCTACAGGCACAGGGACGCCCCAATCGAGGTCACGAGACACCGCGCGAGGCTGGAGACCACCGTCGATCCAGCTCTTGCACTGGCCGTATACATTGCTTCTCCACTCCTTGTGACCGTCGAGTATCCACTCGCTGAGCCACTTCTCGTACTGGTCGAGAGGAAGGTACCAATGGGAGGTCTTCTTCTTGATAGGCTCGGCACCGCTGAGCTTCGACTTAGGGTTGATGAGTTCCTCCGGACTGAGTGTGCTGCCGCACTTCTCGCACTGGTCACCGTATGCACCCTCGGCGCCGCACTTAGGGCAGGTTCCGACGATGTAGCGGTCTGCAAGGAAGGTCTTCGCCTCAGGATCATAGTACTGCTCTGACTCCTTGGTGATGAACTTTCCCTCATCATAGAGCTTACGGAAGAACTCGGAGGCATTCTTGTCATGCACCTCGGAAGAGGTACGGCCGTAGATGTCGAAGTTGATTCCGAGACCGGTGAACGAATCCTTGATGATCTTATGGTACTTGTCGACGATATCCTGTGGAGTGCAGCCCTGCTGGCGAGCCTTGATGGTGATAGGCACACCGTGCTCGTCGCTACCGCAGATATAGAGGACATCCTCGCCTCTCATCCTGAGATACCTCACATAGATATCCGCTGGGACATAGACTCCGGCGAGATGGCCGATGTGGACTGGGCCGTTCGCATAAGGAAGGGCGCAGGTCACGAGTGTTCTTTTGTAATTCTTGCTCATATAATATTGCTTTCTTGTTATCAATTCCTGCCGAGGGTCGTGTTCAGTTTCCTTCTCATCTCGTTGAGATGGGCGATCTCGGTCATTATCATCATGGCATCGACATCCGGGTTGCGGAGCTGTGCCTTGTATTCTTCCAACTGCTTGTCAAGCCTCCTCACGTGGTACAGGAGTATTGCTCTCGGCACCTGCTGCACGAGTATGGTCATAGGCTTGGTCATCGAGTTCCTGAGGTTCTTCTCGGTGAGCTCGTACCTCGACGCGGTGAGCTCCACGACAAGGTTGACTATCTCCTGATCCTCTCCGGAAGTCATACGCCTGAGTATCTCATCCTGGCTGAGGCCCTCGTCGTAATACTCGAAATAGGAGTCGTAGGCCCTTCGCCTTGCGCCGTCCTCGAAGAGCGCATCGTCGTCCTGAAGCGAAGAGTCTATGAACTCGGCGACCGTCATCGGAGGCTCTGTGTAGTACTTGCTGTCGCGGGTGAATTCCATGAGGTCGAGTCCGCTGGTGAAGATAAACTTCAGGAGATCCTTCTCCACCGGCTCGAGTATTGAGGGCTTCGCGACGGTCTTCTTCCCGACGGCACCGTCAAGCTGGACGGTACGGGTCTCGGTCTGTTCCTGAGCCTGAGGGCTCTGGACATTTCTCCTTTCCTGCTCGGCACGTTCGCGTTCCCACCTGCGTTTGTCCTCCTCCATGACGCCCTCATGGGTCCTGTAGACCCTGTTGGAGAGTATCTCCTGGGCGATTCCGAACTTCTGGGCACAGCTTTCGGTATAGACCGCTCTCTTTACCGCATCAGGGATGAGGGCAATCGTATCGGCAACGTCATTGATGAGCTCGGCCTTCTTGAGCGGGTCGTTTCCGGCTTCGTCGAGGAGGAGATCGGCCTTGAAGCCTATGAAGTCCTTGGCATTGTCGGAGATGAACTGCCTTACCTGCTCGAGAGTATGGGTCTTCGTGAAATCATCGGGATCCATTCCGTCAGGAAGGAGGACGACCTTCACGTTGAGTCCTTCCTTGAGCACGAGTCCGATACCCCTGAGGGCTGCATGGATTCCGGCAGCATCACCATCGTAAATGATGGTCACGTTGCTGGTGAACCTCTTGATCAGCCTGATCTGGTCCACGGTGAGGGAAGTACCGCAGGATGCAACGACGTTGGTCAGTCCGAGCTGATGCATCGAGATCATGTCCAGGTTTCCCTCGACGAGTATACAACTGTCTTCCTTGGCTATCTGCTGCTTCGCAAACCAGATTCCATAGAGGAACTTGCTCTTGTCGTAGATGTCTGTCTGTGGGGAGTTGACGTATTTCGCAACGGTCTTGTCACTCCTGAGCGTACGGCTGCTGAATCCAAGCACACGGCCGCTGACCGAATGCAGAGGGAAGGTCACCCTCTCGTGGAAACGGTCGTAGATCTTGCCTTCCTCGGTCTTGATGCAGAGTCCGCTCTCGACGAGGTACTCCTCCTTATGGCCGGCAGCGCGCGCCGCATTGAGCAGTGCATACCTGTCGGTAGGACACCAGCCGAGTCCGAACTTGCGTATGGTCTCGTCCTCGAGTCCGCGGCTCTTGAAATAGGCATATCCGAGCGCCCTGCCCTCGCCCGATTCGAGCTGCTTGGCAAAGTAGTTCTGGGCGAACTCCGATACGATGTAGAGGCTCTCGCTCTTCTGCCTTGCCGCGATGGTCTCTGCGCTCTCCTCCTCTTCCTTGATCTCGATGCCATATTTCTTTCCGAGGAAGCGGATGGCGTCGGAGAAGGTCATGCGCTCATGGTCCATCAGGAAGGACACGGCGGTGCCGCCCTTCTTGCAGCCGAAGCAGTAGTAGAATCCTCTTGCAGGAGAGACGGTGAAAGACGGGGTCTTCTCGTTGTGGAAGGGGCAACATGCAAGATAATTGGCGCCTTGTCTCTTGAGAGTCACAAAGTCGCCAATCACCTCTTCCACCTTCACGGTGTCGAGTACCCTGTTTACCGTTTCCTGCGGAATCATTGTTCGTCTATCTCGTTCTCGTCGTTTACGTCAACGTTATAGGTCACCTCGTCGATGGCCTTGCGCATCTTGAGGTTGGTAAGTATCTCTGAAATACCGTAGAGGATGAGCGCTGCTGCGCAGATATATCCCACGGAGTTGCCCACGGTCGGAGAGAGCAGAGAGCTTCCGAGCATGATCACCACCACCGGTCCGATGTACGGAAGGATTCCGGTGTGGACGACGGTCCTGGCGCTGATGAGGGCCACGAGCTGGAACACGCCGAATATGATCAGCACTATCGCTATCATGTAGAAGAAGAATCGCGCCACCACTCCGGAGAACGCGAAGAGACCTATACCGATCAGAATGGTGGTCACGGTGTTGACCATCATGAGGCTGAAGTCCTTGTTGTCCCTGCGGAGCATTCCGTAGATAAAGGTGAATATGCCAGATCCTATCACAAAGCACGCAAGTACCTTCACGAGCAGCGCGAAAGGATCTGCGTTCTGGAGGCAGGTCACAAGCACCACGACGCCGAGACCGAGGGCAACCACTGCTCTCAGCCAGCTTGATGATGAGTTCTTGAATCCTATCGTTATCATAGTTCCTTGATTTTGGGCTGCAAAATTAGCAATTAATTGGCTACTTCGCAGATGAATTTGAGCCTTACGAGGCGAACTTCGATTTCATCGAAGAACGAGCCCAGTTCCTCCATTGCCTCGGCCATGTGGTCGGTCTCGGCCTCCTTGAAGTAGTCGAACACCTCTTCGATGGCATCGTCATCGAGGATGTCCTCGATATAGTAGTTGAGGTTGAGCTTGGTTCCCGAGTAGACGATGGACTCCATCTCCTCCACGAGTTCCTCGAGCTCCATGCCCTTCTCCTTCGCGATCTCGTCCAGCGGGATCTTGCGGTCCACGGACTGGATGATAAACACCTTGTTCGCCGACTTGCTGGTCGTCGTCTTCATCACGAAGTCGTCAGGACGCTCGATCTCGTTCTCCTCGACATACTTGG
>NZ_JBAEER010000119.1:0-13162 GCF_056207615.1 Candidatus Cryptobacteroides sp.
ACGCTGATTGAATTTGCCATGTCTATAAGAATATATTGTTTTACGTATTTCAAATACGGCGCTACTACGCGTAAACGCAAATATAATGAATTGTGCTCAGTTCTCCTAATCCATTTCGCGCGCGTGAAGGAAAGAGAGCACAATTATGCCATAAATCATGATTATTTTCCATATATTCGCCGTTGCGGCACTTGGATTGCAGCCGCTTGAACCACACAGATGACAGACAAGGAGATCATAACCCTCTACCGCAGCGGGCAGAAGGAGCGTGCTTTCGGCGAATTGGTCGAGAGCTACAGCGAGCGTCTGTACTGGCATCTGCGTCGTTTCACCAACTCCCACGAGGACGCGGACGACCTGCTTCAGGACTGCTTCGTGAAGATATGGTCATCCCTGCCGGAGTTCAGGGAAGAATCGAGGCTCTACACCTGGGCATACAGGATTGCCACCAACGAGGCCCTCAACCACATCAGGAAGAACCGCTGGCGCGCAGCCCTGCAGAGGGAAGACCTTGACGCGGTGATGGAGCAGCGCATCGACGACGACCCTTCATTCAACGGGAACGAACTCCAGCGCGAGCTCATGAAAGCCATCAACAGGTTGCCTGCCAAGCAGAAGCTGGTCTTCAACCTCCGCTACTTCGACGAACTCTCGTACGAGGACATCGCAGAGATAACCGGGACGTCCGTCGGAGCGCTCAAGGCATCCTACCACTTCGCCTACAACAAGATAAAGGAAGAACTTGAAAAAAAGTTTTAAACCTTTGATATAAAACATTGTCAAATACTCGGAAAACATCAAGAATGGAACAGAAGAGAGACATACTCGACAACAGGGAACTGCGAAAGATGCCTTACAAGGTACCTGAGGGATACTTCGCAGCAAAGCCTGAACAGATGATGGCTGCCGTCAGGGAGAAACCAAGGCAGACCGTCGTCCGTCGCTTCGCGCCTTACGTCGCAGCAGCGGCGTCGTTCCTGCTCCTCATCGCGGGAGGAACCTTCCTCCTCGACAAGCCAGCCCAGACACTTCCTGAGGCAAGCTACTATTCCGCCGACGCCCAGCTCTACAACGACATAAGCGAGGAAGACATGATCGCTTATCTGATCCATACCGGAGCCCGCGTCGAGGACTTCGAATTCTCAGACTTTTTCGCAGAATAAAAGCCAATTAAATCATGAAGAAAATCCGCATGTTTGCACTTGTGGCAGCTATTGCCGCAGGCATTTTCTCCGGCAACGTATTCGCTCAGGAGAACAGACAAGGACAGGCTCCGGGACAGGGACGTCCCGAGAACTGGGAACAGATCGGCCAGCAGTGGAAGGCCAGGATGGCCAGCGCCAAGGTAGGCTTCATCACCAATGAACTTAATCTCACTCCGGCAGAAGCACAGAAGTTCTGGCCGGTCTACAACGAAATCTCAGCAAAGAAGGACAAGGCCCTCGACGCATCGGCAGAAACTTTCCGCAAGCTTGATGAGGCCGTAAGGGAAGGAAAGGATAGCGCAAAGCTCCTGGACGAATACGTAAAGGCCCAGCAGACTATCGCGAACCTCAACGCAGAAGCAGTGAAGGCCTATGGAAAGGTCATTCCTGCAGATAAGGTAGCCAAGCTCTTCGTGATCGAGGAGAACTTCAGGAGGAACATTTTCGGAAGGCTTCAGGGAGGCCATGCAGCTCCCGGACCTAGGCCAGGAATGGGCAACCCTGGAGGAATGCCTAGATTCGGCAACGGCAACGCTCCACGCTTCGGCGAAGGCGCACCTCAGAACGGAGAAGCACCTAAGAATGGCGAGACCCCTAGGACAGGAGAAAGAAGGATGCCGTTCATGCCATGGTTCCACGGTGGTCCAGACAACAGCCAGAACCAGAAATCAGACAAGGAATCGATTTAAAAGATAAAGGTTAGTTTGTATAGAAATCGGACATGAGATCAGCGTACTCCCGGGTGCGCTGATTTTCTTTTGTAGGGTCCATCAGGACGAGATCCTCCTCGACAGCCTGCTCGCGGCGTGTCCTCGTGAATTCTGCGACCATCCTCCTCGGCTGCTTCTTCGGAGTGGTACGGATGCGGACGATGCGCTCGAGGAAGAATCCCCTCGAACGAGCTTCCCTGCAAAGCCTCGTCTCCTCTTCCGAAGGCAACACGAAAGCCACCCTACCCTCCTCCTTGAGATACTTTTCCGCAAAAGCGAGTATTTCCCTGTACGACATGCTCGCGGTGTGGCGGGCGTCGGTCTTCCGTTCGTCAGGATTGACAAGGGAATTGTCGAAATACGGAGGATTGGAGAAGATAGCGTCGAACAACTCACCTTCTCCGGAGAGAGACTCCTCGTACGCTTCGAGACTCAGGTTATGTGCATGGAGCCTTTCCGCCCATGGGCTCGCCGCGAAGTTCGCCGCAGCCTCACTTGCCGAAGGCTCATCAATGTCGATGGCATCCACTACCGCATTAGCGCACCTCTGCGCCGCCATCAGTGCAATTGTTCCCGTTCCCGTTCCCACATCCAGCAGCCTGCCGCCTTCCGGCAGCACCATCAGCGCACCGAGCAGCACGCCGTCGGTATTGACCTTCATCGCAGAGCGGTCATTCACGACGTCGAAATGCTTGAAATGGAATATGCTCATGAGCGGGACCTATTTCGTCTCCTCGAGAAAGAGTCCGTCCTGCATGAAGAGCGAGTGGTCGCACATGGCCGCAAGTTCGGGATCATGGGTCACGATCACGATGGTCTGATCGTAACGGTCGCGCAGGTCGAAGAAAAGCTGATGTATCTCGGCCTTGGTCACGGTGTCGAGGTTGCCTGAAGGCTCGTCAGCGAAAAGCACGGTAGGATCATTGATAAGGGCTCTCGCTATAGCCACCCTCTGCTGCTCTCCGCCGGAAAGTTGCGAAGGCTTATGGGTCGTCCTGTCTGCAAGTCCAAGGTCGGCAAGAAGTTCGGTCGCCCTCTTCTTCGCGGCAGACTGACTGACACCCGCGATGAGCGCCGGAATCATCACGTTCTCCACCGCGGTGAACTCCGGAAGCAGATGATGGGCCTGGAAAACGAAGCCTATCTTTCGTCCCCTGAACTCGGCAAGTTCCTTTCCGCTGAGCTTCAGGACGTCGACCCCATCGATGGTCAGAGAACCGCTGTCAGGCATGGACAAGGTACCCAGAATCTGCAGCAAGGTCGACTTTCCGGCACCGCTTGCACCCATGATTGCTACGACCTCCGCCTTGTCTGTGACGAAATCTATCCCTTTCAGCACCTTGAGGTCGCCGAAAGACTTCTCTATGTTCCTTGCTTCTATCATAAAAACCTTCTTGTACGGCCTTCCACAAGCCTGACTAGACAAAGTTATGAAAAAAAAGCAAAAAATTTTGGGGAATTAAAAAAACGCATCTATATTTGCAGTCCCAAAAGGGAACTCGGGGTGTGGCGCAGTTGGCTAGCGCACCTGGTTTGGGACCAGGTGGTCCTCCGTTCGAGTCGGAGTACCCCGACAAAAAAGCATCGCAATCGCGATGCTTTTTTTCGTTTTATTTCATCTCCTTTCCGTAGATCCTGCGGCGACGGTGCTGTCTTGATTCGAAAAAGCTCCAGAGATTCTGTACCGAGTAGTTATCCTCCAGCTCAGGATTGGTCTCCGCATACTTTATTCCTCCAGCCACCAGGCGAGGGAAGATGTCCGATATGATCATCGCGGGCACGCCCTTGGCCTGAAGATCGGGACGAACGGCGATGAGAAGCATGTCTGCAGTATCTGTCCTATGGAAGAAGAATCCGCGCACCAGGTGGAACCAGCCGAACGGGAACCACTTTCCTCCCGATTTCTGGAGTGCCTTGGACATGGACGGGATCATCACTCCGAAAGCGGCGAGGTCACCCTTCCTGTCCTCGATGAATGACACGAAGTCCATGTTCAGCATGGAGAGATAGGTCTCGACATATTGTGCCATCTGCTTTCCGCTGAGCTGGGAGTAGCCATAGAGCACGCAGTAGGTACGGTTGATCAGGTCGAAGAACTTGAATCCTATGCCCTTCTTCCTGATCTCACGCCTGGTGTAGCGAGCCACCTTGAGGCCGTTTCTCTCTGCGACGATACCGGCATACTTACCATACTTCTCCGGGATGGTATCAGGAACGACGAGCCTTCTCTCGACCCAGTCCTTCCTCTTGGTGTAGCCGAGAGCCTCGAGATGCTCCATATAGTAGGGATGATTGTAGAAGGTAATCATGGTTCCGAGCTCCTCGAAGCCCTCCACGAGCATGCCCTCGGTATCGAAGTCCGTGAAACCGAGAGGGCCCTCTATATCGTCCATGCCTCTCTCCCTGCCCCAGTCCTCCACTGTCTTGAGCAGAGCTGCGGACACCTCGCGGTCATCGATGAAGTCGACCCAGCCGTAGCGGACGGTCTTCTTCTCCCAAGCATCGTTCGCACGTGGATTGATCAGTGCGGCTATCCTACCGACAAGCTTTCCGTCCTTGTATGCAAGGAAGTAGTCGGCATCGCAGAATTCGAACGCCGCATTCTTGGACTTGTCGAAGGTCTTTATGTCGTCAGAGACTAGAGTCGGGACATAATATGGATTGCCCTTATAGAGCTTATTTGGATATTCGGCAAAGGTCCTAAGTTCACTCTTTGTCGATACTTTTCTGATTTCAACTGACATTAAGGTCTTGATTAAGTGTGCGTGTATGTCGGCAAAATTAGCACTTTTTCTCACATTCGGACGCTCCGAAGATGGCAATTGCTCTTGCACCCACGGCAAATACTGACTATTTTTGTCGCATCAAGACAAATTTGTGATGTCGGTAAACTGCAACGGACAATGTTCCAGCTGCCCTTATGCAGCAAAAAGGAAACATATCAAGGTAGCTGTCATCGGTTCGAGGAACATGGCTGCCGCCTCTGAGATCTCGGTGAGGGACTATTGTCTCCGCATCGAGTTCCTGTCCGAGATATCCAGCATACTCGACTACAAACCCGACGTCGTCCTCAACCTCGCCGACTCAACGAACCTCGAAGGAACCATGCATCCCGTCACCAAGCTCGTGGACATGGACCACAAGATAGTCCTCGCGCTCGAGAGGTATGACGAGTTCCTTGCCACAGGCCACTCCGTCGACATGGACAAGCTCTCGCAGCTGCTCGGAATGCCGGTTCTCGCCGCCGACTTCGATGATATCGAAGGCAAGGCGCGCATACTCCCTGCCATCATCGACGCATATGAGACTCCGGCGCCGGACGCTGACAAGACGGTCAGGATCCCTTATGGACAGGACATCGAGAAGGCCATCCTCAAGATAAGCGAGAAGATTCACCATCAGCACGACGACACTTGCTTCACCGACCGATATATGGCCGTGAGACTGCTCGAGAAGCAGCCTTACATACTCCCATACGTCGAGAAGCTCAGCAATTCGGGTGAGATACTCGCTCTCGCGGACAAGCTCTCCGAATCCCTGAGGAAGGGCTACGACAAGAGCTCTCCTGAGCTTGTCGCCATCGCAAGGCGAGGCTTTGTTTCCGGCGCGCTCCAGGAGACCATCCGTCACAGCAGCGACAACTCCGACCACTCCCTCACCCAGAGGATAGACGCGGTTCTCACCAACCGCTGGCTCGGACTCCCTATACTTGCGCTCGTGCTCTTCGGAATGTTCCAGGCGACCTTCGCACTCGGAGCGTATCCGCAGGAATGGATAGAGGACGGAATTGGCGCGCTCGGAGATTGGCTGCATGGACTCATGGCTGAAGGTTGGTTCTCCAGCATGCTCATCGACGGCGTCGTACAGGGCGTCGGCGCAGTGCTGGCCTTCCTCCCGAACATCATCATACTCTTCTTCTTCCTCTCCCTGCTTGAGGATTCCGGCTACATGGCCCGCGCAGCTTTCGTGATGGACAAGATCATGCACCGCTTCGGTCTCCACGGCCGCTCGTTCATCCCGATGCTGATCGGATTCGGTTGCAACGTTCCTGCGATCATGGCCGCCAGGAGCATCGAGGACAGAAAGGACAGGACCCTGACCATGCTCATGATTCCGTTCATGTCCTGCTCGGCAAGGCTTCCCGTGTACATGCTCTTCGTCTCGGCGTTCTTCCAGAACTACAAGGCGCTCGTGATGATGTCCATGTATGTCATCGGAGTTATACTTTCCATACTCTTCGCCTATGTGATGAAGCATACGAGGTGGTTCCGCAAGGAGAACGAGGACTACGTGTCCGAGCTTCCTGAGTACCGCAAGCCGACATGGCGCAGCACCGGAGCCCACATCTGGGAGAGGGCGAGCGACTACCTGCAGAAGATTTCGACCGTCATACTCGCGGCATCGGTGATAATCTGGGCACTGGAGTACTTCCCTGCCGAGCGCACCGACCACGGAGCGAACCCGGAGCAGTCCATACTTGCCGACATCGGAAGGGGCATGGAGCCCGTGATGTCGCCGCTAGGCTTCGACTGGAGGATGAATGTGTGCATACTTACCGGACTCCCTGCAAAGGAGGCCATCGTAAGCACCATGGGCATACTCTACAAGGCCGACGAGGATCAGGACTCGCTCACCAGCGCGATGAGGGAGGAAAAGTACCTGAGCGGTCCAAAGGCCGGGCAGAACGTCTTCACGCCTGCCGTCGCACTCGCATTCATGATATTCGTGCTGCTGTATTTCCCATGCATAGCCACCATCGCGACCCTCAAGAGGGAGATCGGATGGAAGTGGGCAGCCTTCGAGGTCGTCCACAGTCTTGCGCTTGCGTGGGTCGCAGCCTTCGTCGTATTCCACCTCGTCAGCCTGCTTCTATAGCGCGGAGGCTATGAGCGACGGGAGCCGATGAAGATTGCGCAGACCGCGCAGATTCCCAATGCAAATGGATAATAGAGGTAACGGATGATCGCCACCGACGAGATTCCGGCAAGGCCTGCTGCCATCAGGAGCTGGGCGCCATAAGGGATGAGTCCCTGCACGAAGCACGAGAAGGTATCCAGCAGGCTCGCTCCCCTCTTCGGACTGATCCCGAACTTGCCGCAGATGTCGTTCGCGATGCCGCCTGTAGTGAGGATGGCAATCGTATTGTTCGCCGTACACAGATTGGCAAGGCAAACAAGAGCCGCAATCACGAGCTCCGCGCCCCTGCGGCCGTTGGCATGACGGGAGAGACTCTCGATGAGATAGTCCAGTCCGCCGTTGTGCCTTATCATGGCAAGCAGTCCTCCTGCGAGCATGGTCACGATGATGAGGTCTCCCATACCGCTGATACCCGCACCCATAGATGCAAGCCAGCTGTCCCAGGTCAGCGAACGAGTGCAGAAACCGATGAGCGCGTTGAGCACGATACCGATTCCCAGGACCATGGTGACGTTCATTCCGACAAGGGCAAGCACGATCACAGCTATGTACGGAAGCATCTTCACTATCTGCACATCTCCAATCTGAGGCACGGTGTTCACGCTCCAGCCCTGCCATACGTAGACCGCAGTGACGATCAACATCGCCGGCAGCACTATCCTGAGGTTTGCGCTGAACTTGTCACGCATCTCGCAGCCCATTGCCTTCGTTGCGGCGATGGTCGTATCTGAGATGAAGGAAAGATTGTCTCCGAAGAATGCACCTCCGACCACGACCGCCGCCATGAAAGGCAAGGCCATGCCCGTATCCTCAGCGATTCCGGTCGCGATAGGCATCAGGGCGACTATGGTGCCGACGCTGGTTCCGATGGACATGGAAATGAAGCACGCGGCAAGGAAGAGACCCGCGTAGAGCAGGCGGCCCGGGATGATATGGAGTATGGCATTGACCGTCGAATCGACCGCGCCTATGTCCTTCGCCGTTCCTGCGAATGCGCCGGCGAGTATGAATATCCATATCATCAGGAGTATGTTCCTGTCCCCCGCTCCGGCAGAGAAGATGTCTATGCGCTCGGAGATGCTTCCGCGCGTGATGAGCACCGCGTAGCAGGAGGCAAGCAGGAACGCGGCAGAAATGGGAATCTTGTAGAAATCCCCTATCACCGCCGAGCTGACGAGATAGACAGCAAGAAAGACTGCCAGCGGTGAGAGCGCCAGCAGTCCTTTCCTATGTGAGATGCCGTTACTCACGGCTGAGTCCACGATTTTCGAGAAGACCGTCCACGCTCGGCTGACGGCCACGGAAGTCCTGATACATCTCCTTTCCTGACCTGATACCGCCAGGAGTGAGGACGAACTTGCGGAACTTCTCGGCCACCTGCTGATTGAAGATGTCACCGGTCTCTGCGAATGCCTGGAACGCGTCGCAGTCGAGAACCTCAGACCAGATGTAGCTGTAGTAGCCTGCGCTGTAGCCGCCACCGATAGAGTGGCTGAAGTTGGTCACGCTGTAGCGAGGAAGAATCTGGGCAGGAATGCCGCGCTCGTTCATCTTCTGGTTCTGGAAAGCCATCACGTCAAGGTCAGCAGGAACTGAGGTGAGAGTATGGAGATCCATGTCCACGAGAGCCGCAGCTACGAGCTCCACGGTAGCGAAGCCCTGGCCATATTTGCTGCTGGCCTCGATCTTTGCGACGAGCTCGTCCGGGATGATCTCACCGGTCTTGTAGTGCTTAGCATATACCTTGAGAACTTCTGGCTCGAACGCCCAGTGCTCGTTGATCTGCGAAGGAAGTTCCACGAAGTCGCGCTCGACACCCGAAGTGCCGCTGTAACGCACGTTGCGGAAGAAAGAATGGAGCGCATGTCCGAACTCATGGAACATGGTCTCCACGTTGTCGAGAGTCTGGAGAGCCGGCTTGTCCGCAGATGGGAGGGTCATGTTGCAGACATTGGTCACGATAGGCTGCACGCGGGCTGCGCCGTCATAGCTCTGACCGCGGAAGCCGCCGCACCATGCGCCTGCGCCCTTGCCGTCGCGAGGGAAATAGTCGCTGTAGAAGATGGCGATCACGTTGCCGTCCTTGTCGATCACGTCCCAGGACTTGGCGGTTGGCTCATACTGAGGATAGTCCTCGGTACGCTCGTTGAACGAGAGGCCGTAGAGCTTGTTCGCAACGTAGAAGATACCCTGCTGGACATTGTTGATCTCGAGGTACTCCGAGATCTCAGACTCATCCACATTGAACTTCGCACGCTTAGCCTTGTCCAGATAGTACATATAGTCCCAGCGCTGAGGCTCGCCCTTCACGCGGTCCTTCTTCATCATAGCCTTGATGTCAGCGATCTCTTCCTTAGCCTTTGCGACTGCAGGACCCCAGATCTCGTCGAGGAGCGCATATACGTTCTCCTCGTTCTCTGCCATCTTGGTATCGAGCTGAATCTCCGCATAGTCCTTTGCGCCCATGATCTTTGCCCTTTCGAGGCGGAGGGCGATTATCTGCCTTGCGATCTCCTTGTTGTCATACTGGTCGCCGTGGTTGCAGCGGTCATTGTACATGAGGTAAACCTTCTTGCGGAGCTCACGGTTGCTTGCGTACTGGAGCACAGGGTTGCAGCTCGGACGCTGCATGTTGAAGCTGTACTTTCCGCTCTGACCGATCTTGGCAGCAAGCTCGGCAGCCTGATCGATATTGGCCTGAGGAAGGCCGGCAAGCTGCTTCACGTCATCCACGGTCACATAGGTGTTGTTGGTATCGTGGAGGAGGTTCTGGCTGAACTCAAGCTGGAGACGCGAGAGCTCGAGGTTGATCTTTGCAAGCTTGTCCTTGTCGGAAGCAGAAAGAAGGGCACCGCTCTTCACGAAGCTCCTGTAGGTCTTCTCGAGGAGAGACATCTGCTCGAGATTGAGTCCGAGGGCGTCCTTCTTGTCATATACGGCCTTCACCTTCGCGAAAAGGTCAGCGTTCATATTCACGAAATTGCTGAGTTCCGAGGTGAGCGGAGACATCTCGCGTGCGAGAGCCTGGAGCTCGTCGTTCGAGTTGGAACTGTTGAGAGTGCTCCACACCCTGCTGGTCTTGCTGAGGAGCTCACCGCACTCGTCGAGAGCGACGATCACGTTCTCGAAGCTGGGAGCCTCAGGGTTGTTGATGATGTCGAGTATCTCCTGCCTTTCCTGCTCGATGCCCCTGAGCATGCCCTCACGGTAGTTGTCCATGGTGAACTTCTCGAAAGGAGGGATCTCGTATGGGGTTCCGTATCTCTTCTGGAGGAATGGGTTCTGAGCGGCTGCGGACATGGTTACTGCCACTGCAAGAGCCGCCGTGATGACTGTCTTTTTCATGTCTATTTGTCTATTTGCTACACAAAGATAGTGAATTTCATATTTCCTGCGAAAATGAGTAGCTTTGCTGACATGGAGAGAGTACTGCTGCATACCTGTTGCGCGCCATGTTCGTCTGCGATCATCGAATGGATGCTCGCAAACGGCTGGCAACCCACCATCTTCTACTGCAACCCGAACATTTACCCGGAAGAGGAGTACAGGATAAGGAAGGACGAATGCACGAGGTACGCGCAGGCGCTGGGACTCGAGATCGTGGATGACGACTATGATCACGGATCATGGCTGTGCAGCGTCAAGGGCATGGAAGACGAGCCGGAAAGAGGACCACGCTGCCTTCAGTGCTTCAGGTACCGACTCCTCCGCACAGCCCGATACGCCTTGGACCATGGTTACACGATCATGACCACCACCCTCGCATCTTCGAGATGGAAGAGCCTCGAACAGATTGATGCAGCCGGCCGCTGGGCCGTGGAGAAGGCACTCTCGGAGCTTGACGGGGACGCCGCTCCGAAGCTCGAATGGTGGGAGAAAAACTGGCGCAAGGGCGGACTCCAGCAGCGCAGGCAGGAGATCATCAAGGAGTATGGCTTCTACAACCAGCTCTACTGCGGCTGCGAATTCAGCATGAGACGCCTGAGCCGCGACACCTCCGATAATCGATAACATAAAAAGCGGTCCCTTACAGAGCCGCTTTTCATGTTCAAACGTATATAACGAAAAAGCCCCAGGCATTTGCCTGAGGCCTTGTGTGCGGAAGGCGAGACTCGAACTCGCACAGGAAAACTCCCACTACCCCCTCAAAGTAGCGCGTCTACCATTTCGCCACTTCCGCGTTGGGATTGCAAATATACGAGCGATTTTTTAAACCACAAATTTTTTTCGATATTTTTTGCAATCCACATCAATTTTAGTCGAGCTTAGTCCAGTATACGGTCTCGCCGATGCCCATTACCTGACCTCTGATGCTAAGCCTGCCGTCGTCGGTGAACTTCACGGTGCAGTTTGCCTTGATACCACGGGTAGGATCATAGATCTTCGCGTCGCCCCACTGCTTCTTGTCCTTATTATACTTAAGGCCCTTCACAAGGACGATCTTGTCAGCAGGAACGTTCCTGAGAGACTTGTCCGGATTCTTCACGTCAAGCTTCTTCTGACCGTTGGCCTCCTTGTCTTTCTCGAGCCAGATGACCTTGATGGTATAGGTGCCGTCTGCCTCCTTGCTTACCTGGGTGTTGCTGACCTCACCGCCCTGCACAGCGCGGTACTTACCGAGGATGTTGTCAGCTGATTCATTGAGCTTTGCCTGCGCGAAAGAAGGGAGAGCGCAGAAGAGGATGGCTGCTACTGCAGCAAAAATTCGTCTCATAATCACGTAAAATGTTGGTTTAGATGCACAAATATATAAAAGTTTTTGTTCGCAGATTGTATTTTCAATAATTATGCCTACTTTTGCACGCTTTCCCTCGAGAAGGGAACACAGGTAATTATCAACAATTTAAAACAGATTTACAATGGCTGTTAAAATTCGTCTTCAGCGCCACGGTAAGAAGAATTTCGCATTCTTCCACATTGTAGTGGCAGACACCCGCGCACCTCGCGATGGTCGTTACATCGAGCAGATCGGCTCTTACAATCCAAACACCAACCCTGCAACTATCGTCCTCAACTCTGAGCGCGCTCTTGCATGGCTCAACGTTGGTGCAGAACCTACTCTCACCGCACGCCGCATCCTCTCTTACGAGGGTGTAATGCTTAAGAAGCACCTCCAGGGTGGCGTTGCTAAGGGTGCCCTCACCCAGGAGCAGGCTGATGCAAAGTATACTGCATGGATGAATCAGAGAGATTCTAAGATCAACGCCAAGAAGGAAGGTCTCACCAAGGACGCAGCTGCTAAGGCAAAGGCTGCTACTGAGGCAGAGGCAAAGGTAAATCAGGAAAGAGCAGAGGCTATCGCCAAGAAGAAGGCTGAGGCTGAGGAGGCTGCACGCGCAGCTGCTGAGGCTGCTGCAGCTGAGGCAGCAGAGGCTCCTGCAGAGGCAGTTGAGGCATAACTCAATGAGTGCCGAAGGTAATCTGATCCAGATCGCCCAGGTCCTCAAGTCCAACGGCATCGACGGGGAGCTCGTCATGAGTTTCCGCGACATCGATCCTGAAGATATCCAGAAAACTGAACCGGTGTTCATCGAATTCGATGGACTGCCGGTTCCTTTTTTTATTGAATCACTCACCCGCCGCGGCAACACCAAGGCTCTCGTCCACCTCACAGACATAGAATCCTTCCAGGATGCAGAGGAGGTAGTGGGAGCTGCAGTCTACATGAGAGAGGAAGACCTCGGCGAGGGCGAGTATGAGGACGGAGACTTCTCCTTCCTCGAAGGCTGGACTCTCTGCGAGGACGAGGAAGGCGCAGTCATCGGAACCATCACTGCGTTCATGGACATTCCGTCCAATCCTTGCATCGAAGTCGAGACCGCAGAAGGCTCCAGCGTCATCATTCCTCTCCACGAGGATCTCATCATCGAGATCGACGAAGATTCAGACACTCTCACCATGGCCATCCCTGACGGCCTCCTGAATCTCTAATCAACAACCCTCAACAGACACTTTTCTGGCACGAGCGACAAAAACTGCTCTGTTTTTGTACGTCGTGGCAGCAAATATGATGTTTTCAGCTGTTTCGCTGGCACGAGCGACAAGAATCGCTCTTTTTTTGGATGTCGTGACAGCCACGGACTGCGAGGGCATGCAAAATGCATTTGCCCGGACCAGGGTCGGCGAAGCGGAGCGGAGCCGATCTGCATTTTGCATACCCTCCGCCGTCCGGAGCCCCTCCACAAAAAGAAAGAGGCTGACTAAAAAGTCCAGAAGGACTTAGAGGTCATCCTCTTTCTTTATGTCATCCTGCCTCCGAGCGTCGGCTGCTCTCCTCCGGAGACCTTCCGCTTCGCTCCATCCAGTCACTCCCTTCGGTCGTGACAGCCG
>NZ_JBAEER010000120.1:0-2017 GCF_056207615.1 Candidatus Cryptobacteroides sp.
GAGCTCAGGTCAAGGCTCAAGCCAGACTCTCCTGTCGGCTCAGGCGAGTGGGTCGACATTTCCGGTCTCATAACTCCGAAGAGCGAGATCGAGGAGCTCATGAAGGACGTGGAGAGCGGCAAGATCAGCTCTCTCGAGGAAGTGAACGCAGCTTTCGCAAGGATGTACGCGAACTACTACTCATACGAGTGGACATGGGCTTTCCAGCACCTCCAGGAGGTATACGGAATCAACCCTTCTAAGCTTACCAAGGAGGATGCGAACAACATCATCGAAAGATGGCGCAAGGCCGTGGTAGGTCTCGACCAGATGGTGTACGACGACGCCAAGAAGGAGTTCAACCTCGCCAGCATGACCGGATACGGCGCCGACGGCGGACGCGAGCAGAAGCAGCTCGACTTCGAGAACGTACGCGGAGACTTTGAGAGCAACTCGTTCGTGAACGCAGTGCTCAAGCACATAGAGATCAAGTCAGAACTCGGAGACCGCGCGAAGGAAGCAGTGTCACGCTGCCTCTAAGACAGGTGGAGGCTGCCAGAGAGCAGCCTACCACTCCTTATAAGGTTTCTTGGAAAGATACTTATTGTAGTAACGGACATCGCCCGTCACTTCCTCGCCCAGCCAGGAAGGACGGGCGAATTCTTCTTCTGGTGAGGACAGTTCCACCTCGGCCATCACGAGTCCCTCGTTATCGCCGTGAAACTCATCCACCTCGAACACATGGTCACCCACGGGGACAAGGCTGCGGGTCTTGTCGACCATGCCAGGCTCGCAGAGCTGAAGGAGTTCCTTCGCTTCCGACACAGGGATTTCCTTCTCCCACTCGAAGCGGACGAGTCCGTCCGCGCTGGAATTGCCCTTGATGGTGATGTAACCCTTGTCGCCACGGACCCTGATGCGCACGGTCCTTCCAGGTACGGTTCCGATGTATCCCTGAGCGATTCTGGTCGAGCCGGTCGCCTCTGCCTTGTATGCGTCCGTATGGACGAGGAATTTCCTTTCTATCTCCAGTGCCATGTCTTTTTGTTTTCCACTGCTAATTTAACGAAAATCGCAGCTATTCTATCTATATGAACAAAAAAGAGGCCGCCCTCCTGGGTCGACCTCTCCATATTGTCCAATAGCTACTAGTAACCGAGTTCCTTGACGGTGCTGCCCATGTGGGAAGCCTCAGCGTCGTTTGCATCGAGGCAGAACACCATGAAGTTAGGGTTCTCTGCGGTGCAAGGAGTCCAACCGAGCTCGTTGTCAGGACCGCTAGGATCGCTGTACTTAGCGAAGTTGGTCCACGCGGTGAGCATCTTCTCAGCGAGATCATAGTCACCCTTGGTCCAAGGCCTCCAGCAGTACTTGAGGGTCTTGAATACGAACCAAAGATCTGAAGAGTGGAAAGCGCCCTTGAGACGAGCGGTAACCTCAGGATGTGAGCCATCGTCCGGAAGAGGACGAGCGAACTCGTAAGCCCAAGCCTTTGCGCCCTTTGACTGGCGGTCAGCACAGAAGTCGATGACACCGTCGGTCATGTCGCGCATATCGTTCATGGTATAACCGATCATGTAAGGAACGTCAGCGAGGTTGCCATTGCGGGCAGCATCGTCGAAGCTCTCCTTGCATACATAACCCTCAACCATTGGTGAAGTCTGGATCATGGCACGCTTGCCGGTAGCACGGCTGTAGATATTTGCGAGAGCGAAGATCTCCTCGGTAGAGGCAGCACGCATCTTCTGGAGATCGGTAAGGCCAGCCCAATCCATGAGCTCCTTTGCACCGGCTGCAGCAGCCTCTGGAGTAAGAGCGACGCGACCGTTGTTAGCTGCAGGAGCGGATGCTGGGGCTACAGGGTTGAGACCGCCTGCTGACATGATGATAGCCTTGTGGAAGAGACCACGAGCGAGAGGAGACTCGCAAAGGGTCCTGACTGATCCACCACCTGCACTCTGGCCGAAGATGGTCACGTTGTCTGGGTCGCCACCGAACTGTGCGATGTTCTTCTTGATCCACTTGAGGGCCTCGATCT
>NZ_JBAEER010000121.1:0-4867 GCF_056207615.1 Candidatus Cryptobacteroides sp.
GAACAACCCAGGATATTCGGCAGTCAAAATTTCAGAAGGCTTGGGTATCCCTCTCCGTTCTGTGCAGAGGACTTTAGCCAGCATCTCTGATAAGATTGAACATAGAGGGAGCAGCAAGACTGGAGGATACTATTTAAGGTAAAAGATAATAAATGACTGGTCATGGAATTCTAACTTAATTTCAAGGCCAAGCAACCTTGACTGTTGGGATGGACTAGACACTCGACCTGTTTGGGTAGACTAACAATCAACTGTAATAATCAATGAAGCAAGGAGCTGCCTGGAAAAATAATTTCCAGGTGGTTTTGTATTGTATGGGAGGCAACGCTGCCGGAATGGAGGAGCTCCGGCAGCTAAAGCGTACCACCTTGCGAGCTCGTTGGGGAGGCTCGCCGGTGTCCGCTTTTGCCCGCTTCTACTGCCCTGCCAGTTCAAACAGTTCGGCATGGCAGTTTAATGACTGAGTCACAATTATTTACGCGAAAACGGGTAGTGCAAAAAAAGCCTGCCCAAATAGCTTAAAGAATTGAGAGTTATCGTTTTAAGCGCCACGAGAATAATCACGGGCAGGGTAATACGAACAAGGAAAGGCCCACAAGCAGTACACAACGAAAAAAGCCGGCCGGGTGGGTCGGCTTTTCAGTATGATGTTCGAATGGATTGCGAACTAGAAACTCTTCGCAGTCCGAAGCGAATTAGCGAACGATGATCTCCTCGCGATCTGGACCGATAGAGACGATCTTGACAGGGCAACCTGTCTCCTTCTCGATGAAGGCGATGTAGTCCTTGAGCTCTACAGGGAGCTTGTCGTACTCGCGGATGCTGCAGATGTCGCTCTTCCAGCCCTTGAACTCGGTGTAAACAGGAACGATATCGTCACCAGCCTCGAATGGGAAGTAATCGATGGTCTCGTTTCCGAGCTTGTAGCCTGTACAGATCTTGATGGTGTCGAAGTCGTTCATGACGTCTGACTTCATCATGATGAGTTCGCTCACGCCGTTCATCATTACAGCGTACTTGAGAGCTACGAGGTCGAGCCAACCGCAACGGCGTGGACGGCCGGTGGTAGCACCGTACTCGTGACCGATTGCGCGAAGCTTCTCACCGTCCTCGTCGAAGAGCTCAGTTGGGAACGGACCGCTACCGACGCGGGTGCAATATGCCTTGAAGATACCCATGACCTTGCCTACGCGGTTAGGAGCGACACCGAGACCGGTGCAGACACCTGCAGTCATGGTATTTGATGAAGTAACGAACGGATATGTACCGAAGTCGATGTCGAGCATTGAGCCCTGAGCACCCTCTGCGAGGATTGCGACGTCCTCGTCGATGTACTTGTTGACAACGATCTCGTTCTCGATGAACTCGAACTTGCGAAGCTCCTCTACGGCCTCGAACCACTTCTGCTCGTACTCGGTGATGTCATACTCGAAACCTGCGTACTGTGCGAGAAGGCCCTCGTGCTTCTCCTTGAGGGCAGCATAGCGCTGCTTGAACTCCGGAGAGAGAATGTCACCCATGCGGAGACCGTTACGTCCGGTCTTGTCCATGTAGGTTGGGCCGATACCCTTGAGGGTCGAACCGATCTTAGACTTGCCCTTTGCTGACTCGCTGGCTGCGTCGAGCATGCGGTGGGTAGGAAGGATGAGGTGTGCCCTCTTACCGATCTTGAGCCTTGAAACAACATCGACACCCTTAGCCTCGATCTGATGGATCTCGTCCATGAGGATAACAGGGTCAACTACTACAGCGTTACCGATGATGTTTACGGAACCCTCACGGAAGATACCTGAAGGTACGGTATGGAGAACGAAACCGTCACCGTCGAACTTGAGCGAGTGACCTGCGTTAGGGCCGCCCTGGAAGCGAGCGATCACCTTGTAACCGGGAGTAAGAACATCAACAACTTTTCCTTTGCCCTCATCGCCCCACTGGAGACCGAGAACAACATCAACTTTCTTCATATACTGGTGTTTTAAATATTAGCGTTGTGGTGCATAACCGGTGGACAAAAGTAGGAATAATCTTTGAGTCCTACAAAGTTTAAGATATCTTTGTATCACCAAAGTTATCAACAATGAGCGAAAGAGAAAACGAAGGTCTCCAGGCCCTTGGCAAGAAGACCGAATACAAGAGCGATTACGCACCCGAGGTGCTTGAGACATTCGTGAACAAGCATCAGGACAACGACTATTGGGTAAGGTTCAACTGCCCTGAATTCACCAGCCTCTGCCCTATCACCGGTCAGCCTGACTTTGCGGAGATCAGGATCTCCTACATCCCCGACGTGAAGATGGTCGAGAGCAAGAGCCTCAAGCTCTATCTTTTCAGCTTCCGCAACCACGGAGATTTCCATGAGGACTGCGTGAACAAGATCATGAAGGACCTCATCAAGCTGATGGATCCCAAGTATATCGAGGTGACAGGCATCTTCACTCCGAGGGGAGGCATCAGCATCTATCCGTACGCGAACTACGGCCGTCCTGGTACGAAGTTTGAGAAATTGGCGGAGCAGCGCCTCGCCACACACGAATAGAAGGCAAGGCCTAGACAAGAACTTATGAAAAGAAGAAGCTTCATCTGCGCTCTCGCAGCGCTCGCTATCATCCCCGCAGCAATCTCATGCATGGGCGGCGGAAAGAAGGAAAAACAGGAGGTAAAGCATCCTGGATGTCCATACCCGGTCGAAGTGTTCGACACCCCTAACGGTTCGGTTGAGATCTACTGCATCAACCATGGTTCGGTTGCGATCTCCTTCAACGCGGACATCTCCAAGGACAGCAGGACCATACTCGTGGACCCTGTCGGAGAGTACCAGGGCAAGACCATCGACTACAGCTCCGTTCCGAAGGGCGACATCATCCCCATCACCCATGAGCACGGAGACCACCTCGACGCATCGACCATCGACGCGCGCTCCGCGAAGAACGCGACCCTCATCGTGAACCAGACCAGCTATGACCAGATAGGTAAGGGCGAGATCATGCACAACGGCGACAGCCGCTCGCTCTCGTCAGCCATCACCCTCGAGGCCGTACCTGCCTACAACAGCACCGCAAAGCACAAGCAGTTCCATCCTAAGGGCAACGGTAACGGCTATATCCTCAAGATCGACGGTCTGAGGATCTACGTCGCAGGCGACACCGAGCCTTACACAGGAATGAAGAAGTTCGGCAAGATCGACGTGGCTCTCCTCCCTGTGAACCAGCCGTACACGATGACCATCGACCAGTGCGTGAAGGCGGCAAAGCTCATCAAGCCGGGATTCGTCATCCCTTACCACATGGGTGACACCGACATGGAGGCACTGTCAAACGCCCTCACGGCCAAGGGATTCAGGCACGTGATGCACGAGGAACTCAAGTAAGAAGGATTACTTTCTTCCGGACCTTATAGTCTGGAGCACTACAGATAGAACTATCAGAGCTAAGCCTGTCCAGAAGGACAGGTTTAATTCTTTTGTCTCGCCAAAGAGAATGGCGGCGAGGATGATGCTGTAGACCGGCTCGAGATTGTAGGTGACGTTCACGGTGAAGGCGGAGAGCCTGCGCATCGCGACGATCTGCAGCAGGAACGGGATCACGGTAAGCACGGATCCGAGTATCACCAGCGCAATCAGGTCGTTGGTCTTCGGAATGACAGGTGCATCCGGCGCGACGTAGGAATAGACGGGAACGCAGATGGTGAGGAAAAGGAAGCCGCTGATGAGTTCATGGAAGAGCATGGTGCTGCTGTCCTCACCGGTCTTCGCTCCGGCGCGGATGTTCATGATTGAGAACAGCGAGTAGAGCGCCGCAGAGGCCAGTCCGAGCAGGATTCCGGTCCTGTAACGGATGTCCAGGCTGAATATCACGAGCGCACCGGCAATGGAAATGAAGCTGATCGCGAACGCCGCGAACGAGAATTTCTTACGGTTGATGAGCGGATCGAAGACGCTGGTGAAGAAGCACGAGGTCGCGATGCATGCGACGCCGACGGAAACGTTCGACTCCTGGATGCTGGCGAAGAACGCGACCCAATGCACGGCGAGCATCACTCCGCATGCGCTGATCGGCAGCAGGCTGTTAAGCGGTACGCGGTGCAGCCTGTGCATGCAGGCCATGGCGATGCCCATTGCGACGATTCCGACCATCATGCGGAACCACACCAGAGGTATGCCGCTGATCGATATGTATCTTCCGAAAAGTCCTGTCGCACCCGCGAGAAGAACCGCGACGTGCAACCCCAGGAGAGTCCTTCTCCTTATGCCTGCGTCCATTGACTAGATAAGCTTGATAGAATTGATGATACGGCCGGTCTCCTTTCCTTCCCTACGCGCCGAGTAGAAGTCCTCGCTCTCGTAGGTGCAGATGCCGCAAAGCTGGATGTTCTTCTCAGGAATTCCACATTCCATTAGGGTTATCCTGATTGTTTCCCATAGGTCGATATGGTGGCCGCCTGCCATGCTGCCCTCAGTGCGCGGTCCTCTGAAAGACCAGACCCTGTCGAGAGGGAAACCGGACTCCTTGAAGTAGCCGGCGACGTCCTCACCCACCTGGAAGCTGTCCGGACCGATGCCGGGGCCAATCATTGCGACCATGTCGGATGCCTTGCATCCATAGGTCTTGACCATTGCGAGAATCGCCTGTGCCGCAATCTTGTTCACGGTACCTCTCCATCCGCTGTGCGCGGCACCCACTGCCCTCTTGACCGGGTCATAGAGAAGCACTGGAATGCAGTCGGCAGTCCTCACGCCGATTGCGACGTCAGGGAGATTGGTCACGAGGGCGTCGATGCCTTCGAGTTCCTCACGGGTGTAGTCAGGTCGATCGATCACTGCGACATTGGTGGAGTGGGTCTGGTGCGGCTGGATGACAGGATACGGCAG
>NZ_JBAEER010000122.1:0-2565 GCF_056207615.1 Candidatus Cryptobacteroides sp.
TTCATGTAGTTGATGAATGCCTCGTAAGGAGTGTCATATGGGTTGAAGTACTGATGTACCGAACCGTCTGAGAAGAACTTGGTGCACATGTAGTAGAGGTGGTCGCTCTCCTGGAGGTGCGAATGCTCCTGCCAGAGTTCCTCATCATCGATGAGGCCGAGCTTCTCCACAAGACCGTAGAGCTTGTTGTATGCATCCTGCTGGAGCTCGTTTCCGAGCCATGCAGAAGTGTCGCGCTCCTCGTCTGCCCATGAGATTGGGTCCTCGACATCCATGTCGCCGATCGATGCGTGCTTCTTTGCAGCCTGTGCAGGAGTTACGAACTCCCAGTTGCCGTCTGCAAGTACGGTAGGAGCAAGGTTCTTCATGAACTCGAAGATGCCGCTCTCTGCCTTCTGATGCTCGCCGAAGGTCTCATAATCCATGAAGAGGTTGATGATCTCACCATCGTTCGCGTTGAGCCATGCGAGGTACTTGTCGCAGGTAAGAGGCCAGTTGTTCCAGCTCCTGTCTGAGAAGCGGAATGCGATGTCGTCGCTGAGCGCACTGTTCCTGAGGAGGAGCTTGAGCTTAGGAGCGGTAGCACCATTATATACATAGTTAGGGCTTCTCCATCCGAGGACATGCTTTGCACCCTCGGTGAGCATGGTCTTGAATCCAAGATCATATACCTGTGCTCCGATAGCGTCTGAATAGATGAGCTCAGTATTGCGGAAGGTGACAGGGGTCACACCGAAATACCTCTGGATAAGTTCCTTGTGCTTCTCCACCTGCATCTTGAAGCCGATAGGCGATGCAAGCGAAACGAGAGAGTGGTTGTATGTCTCTGCGAGGAATTCAACGCAACCTGTGTCGGCGAGCTTCTTGAAGCTCTCGATAACCTCTGGGCAGTGACGGTCGAACTGCTCGATCACTGAGCCTGAGATACTGAAGGATACCTTGAACTGGCCATTGCTGGCATGGATCATATCAAGAAGCATCGCATTGGCTGGAAGATAGCAGCGCTCGGCGATTCTGCGAACGATGGTCCTGTTCGCGAAATCATCAAAATAATGCGAATCCTTACCTATTTCGAAGAATCTGTACAGACGGAGCCTGGTTGGCTGGTGTACCTGGAAATAGAGGCAAATGCTTTTTTTCATATCTGTGTACTTTACTTTATTACTGATTCATAAACCGCCTTGATCTTGGCTGCGGCTGCCGTCCACTTGAGTGCGTTGACCTCGTCATATCCGCAGCGTGCGGCGAGAGCCGACATCGCAGGGTAGTTGATGAGACCATAGATTGCGTCCGCCATAGCGTCCACATCCCAGAAGTCAGTCTTGATAGCGTAATCGAGGATCTCGGCGCAACCTGACTGCTTGCTGATGATAGAAGGAACGTTGGTCTGCATAGCCTCGAGAGGAGAGATTCCGAAAGGCTCTGAGATAGACGGCATGATGTACACGTCCGAAAGCGCGAACATCTTCTGTACGTCGGCTCCGCGAAGGAAGCCGGTGAAGTGGAACCTGTCTGAGATACCAAGGCGAGCGACGTGGCGGATACACTTGTTGAGCATATCGCCGCTACCTGCCATCACGAAGCGAACGTTGTCGCACCTCTTGATGATCTTGGCAGCCGCCTCGATGAAGTACTCAGGACCCTTCTGATAGGTGACACGACCGAGGAAGGTGACGACCTTGTCCTTGACGCCCCTCTCGACCTCGATGTTCTTCCTGCCGCTGAAGTCCACGGCATTGTGGACTGCGACTACCTTCTCAGGCTCGATTCCGTACTTGTTGATGCAGATGTTCCTGGTAAGCTCGCTGACGGCGATGACCTTGTCTGCGGCCTGCATACCCCTGGTCTCGAGATCGAGTACTCGGGTATCGATGTTGGCCTCGCTCGCACGGTCGTACGAGGTAGCGTGCATGTGCACTACGAGAGGCTTGCCTGAAACCTGCTTTGCTGCGACACCGGCGAGATAGGTGAGCCAGTCATGGGCGTGGATAACGTCGAACTGACCCTCATACTGCTTCGCGATAGTCGCACCTACCATGGCATAGCGGGCCACCTCCTCCATGAGGTTGGAGCCGTACTTGCCTGAGAACTTATATTTCTGTCCATAACGGATGCTGAACTCCTCGCGGGTGCAGTTCTTCTCTGCCTCCACGATCTTGTAGAAGTCATCGGGATCCATGTATGGAACCATGTTGCTGCCGACCTGCACGAACTGAACCTTTCCGAGGAACTCGTTCACGTTGTGGTCGACCACGTCAACCTTCACATCACTTGCGTTGATGATCTTGACGGCGCTCTCGTCCTCGTCTCCGGATGCCGAAGGCATGACGAAGAGGACCTCGACGTCGTTTGCGGCAAGACCCTTGGTCATACCGTAGCAGGCAGTGCCGAGACCACCTGCGATGTGGGGAGGAAACTCCCATCCAAACATCAGTACTCTCATATTACCACCTCCTTGTCTTGTTAATGTTGATAAGGTACTCGCACTTCAGCAATGACGCGGTAGCGCATGCAGAAGAGATTGCTCCGTGTGGCTCGTGAGGAGGGTCTCCATCGTAGAGCTCA